>CAZTKW010000233.1:0-5877 GCA_964614315.1 uncultured Pirellulales bacterium | reverse complement strand
TTAGTTGAGCCTGCCTTGCCCCACGCTGAAAAAGTTCCATAGTTTACCACTCCTTCACTTAGCGGTTTTGCAGCCTCCGGGCAGCACGCTACCCCTCCCTTGGGCTCACAATACTTTCGCAGTGCATTTAACCAGTTATTGTTTCTCTCTCCACCAGTCGAATTGTGGAACATCTTGCCGTCGTTATCGCCGAAGTACATCGCGAAGGCATTGCCCCATTGCTTCAGGTTCGATTGGCATATAACCGCTTTTGCCTGTTTTCTGACCCGCGCCAGTGCCGGCATCAATATCGACATCAAAAGAGCAATAATCGCTATCACCACCAAAAGCTCGATTAGTGTAAAACCTTTCCGTTTGTCCATCATGACCCATTTTCTTTCTTTTAACATTACTTTGCTCTCCTTCAAGAACTCAAAATCAATCTTTTTTACATAATTATAACATTGTTGACGTTTTTATTCAACATAATCTTCGTATTCGGCCAGCCAGCCGCTGCCGACGTTCTCCCAGTCCGGCGGGTCGGCGCGAGTATCATAAAGCTGGTGCCACTTCAATATCCACAACTCCTTGAGCCCAACGGGCCGAACGGAAAAATCCAGAAAAACGGCGTTCAGCGTCCCGTCGTGCCGGTCCGTGCAGAAACGCGCCATATCGTTGTCGCCGCCGAGAGACATAAAATACTGACCGTCATAGTCCGATGGGTCGTCCGTTGGTTCGGGCCAGCCGTCAATCCAGTGCGCCCCTAAAAGAGCAGGAACTTTCTCCCCGCTCCTGATATCGGTTCGCCTCCAGTATTTGGGCTGGTTCTCCTTTGGACCAAACCACTTCGGCTTGTCGCATATCCACCCGTTCACCCCGTAGCTGCCGTACTGCCCTTTCTTGACCCAAGTGGTGGTGGTCTCCCAAACCCCCCAGGCTGAAAGCGGCTTGCCCCGGTAGCCATCCGACCACAGCTTTGTCGCCGAAGGGCACAGACAAACATCGTAGTCACCGCCGTAGTACGGCTCCCACGCCGTCGCCCAGTGGTTCGTATACTCACCTTGAGGTCCGAGGAAGCCTTTGTTGAGAAAGCCGTCGTGGTCAAAGGCGAACATCGCAATTGCATTGCCCATTTGTTTCAGGTTGTTATGGCATATAAGGGCTTTTGCCTGTTTTCTCACCCTGCCCATCGCCGGCAGCATTATCGATATCAAAAGGGCTATAATCGCTATCACTACCAATAGCTCGATTAGTGTAAACCCCCTTGGTTTGTTCATAAAATTACCTTTGAAGAATGTTCGCCTTATCTTACGAAAGTGCTCCTTTCACCTGATAAGATGCGCAAAACAAGCCTTTTGTTCCGTCAATACTGTCCTTTTTCGTCATTTTGACCTTAATCAGCTAAAACCTTTAATATACCTCAAATCCAGCTTCACTGCAATACCAAAACCCCAAATCCAGCTTCTTGACCTGTTTTTGGCCCTCAAAGACCAATTGTCACCCTTGATGAACCCTGATTTGACCTAACCTCTTTTACCCCCGAAAATCCCAGCCTGACATCCCGCTCATTAAAGCCCCCCGCTTCCGCATAACGGCCCTCAGTCCTCTTTGTGGTCAGCCCAAAGCGGCTACCTGCTCGCTCAGCCACTTGAAGCTCTCTTTCGACAACGCCTCGCCGCCGCATTCTATACTTAGCACGCCTTCGAAACTATGCTCCTTAAATATCTTCAGACAGGCGATGATGTTCTCTGCGTTAACGCCCTTTCCCACCGAGACATCGCTGGAAGCGATGCCAGTTTCCTCCCCGCGCTGTTCGGCGGCCAGATCAGCCGCCACATCCTTAACATGACAGTGGTGAACTTTGTCGATTACCTGTCCGAGAAATTCCCCCGGCTCCCAGCCGGCTATAAACGTGTTGGCTGTATCGAAATTGATGCGCAAATACTCGCTGTCATAACTGTTCACAAGCCGCTGCATACTTTCCGGATTATTCGTCAACAAACCGTGCGGCTCAAGACAAACAGCTATTTTGTGTCGGTCTGCGAACTTTAATACCTCACCCAGATGATACTTAATAATGCCAAAGCTTTCTTCTTTGTCCATCCCGTCCGGGAGCTTATCCGAATCGGTCGTCGCAACAGCGTCAACTCCCATCTGGTCGGCAAAAAGAATTGCCATTCGCAAATGCTCAATACACCGGTACGACCAGAGCGGATAGTGTGCGTCAAGACAACTGACCTTCAAGCCGCGTTTATCAAGCATTTCGCGTATCTGCAGTGGGTCCTCATACATAGAGATATTCGGGCCAAAGCCATGCCCCTCGAAAAGGTCAAAACCCTGAATCATATTTAATTCCGTAAACTTTGCCCCGATTTTCGCAATGCTGTCAAAAGTATATTCAGGACTCCGGTTTTCCAAACGATAGTTGTCGGTATGAATCCCAATCTCCATCTACTGTTCTCCTTTGATATTTGATTTCACTTTTTCTCTCTTATTTTGCCGCCGACCGCACTCCTTCCTGCGGCACGTCAACCTTCGCCGTCCACAGCACAGCATTCAACACCATTTTCCGAAATGATTCGATATACCAGTTACAGTGAAAATGCCCGCCGGTAAATCCAAATCCACGCCCGCCGTCTTTCCGCTCCACCGCCCAGGCGATGGTTTCACACTGCCTGCCCTCTTTTGGCAGCACCGCCGTCATAATAGGTACCAGCCGCTCGTCCCCTTCCTTAAACCGGATGCGGTAGTAAAATTCGTCGTAAGCCGCAAAGCTCTCCCACCCGCGGCATATCGGATGTCCTTTCGCACCCGGCGATACCACGCAGCTATTGAAGGGATTCTTCGAGTAGCCCGTCATATCATAATATCCGCCTATCCATTCCAGCCACTCACCTTCATTGCCCTCCGGCGGAACCACCGCATAATGCAGGCATACCAGCCCGACACCACGGCCCATCAGTTCGCCAATCTTCTTCATCCATTCGGGTCTCCCCAGCGGATGAGCCGACCATCCCTCGCTGTAAATCACAATCGTATCAGCGCCGTCGAGGATATTTGGGTCTTTCGGCAAAAGCCTCTCAAAAATCACCTGTGTCTCGACTCCCGTAACATTAGCAGAACTATCCAGGCACTCTTTGAGAAGTTCGATACCTCCCTCATAAAAATGTTGACCCGGGCCGCCATGGCCGGGGGCATTTTTGCCCGCTATTAAAACTATCTTCTTACAGGAGCTTCCTTGCTCACCGCCGCCCAGTGTCGTCGGCGCCACATTTACAGCTGAGGCAAATACAACACAAACCAGAATAAGTAGAACAACGATTCGATTGGGCCTGCCCATAACATTATTTCCTCAATAACTAATCCGAAATAAACGTCTTACATTCTCCATGGACTGCGCATCGTTCGATTAAGCATGCGGTTTGCCTGCTCATCATTGACAAAACTCTCCGACCCCCAGTCCCACCTGAGCTTGCGCCCAACCCGGCTTGCGATGTCAGCCACGATACCAAGGACCGTCGCCGCGTGACCGGCTTCTACTCTGGCGGCAGGCTCCCGCCGGCTGCGCACGCACTCCACGAAATTTGAAAGGTGGTCATTGGATTCGTACAAATGCTCTTCATTGGCTTTGATTTTCACTTCAAGAAGCGATTTGGGCTCAGCCTGGATACCTGCTCGATTGACATGGACCCAGCCCTTATCCCCCTCGAAGCGGCAGTTGCCGTCATTCGGCTCATGGGAGCCGGTATCTGTGAAAACCAGACGCAGCCCATCGGCGGTGGTAAAAGTGATGTCCCACGACAGCGACGTGTCACCCAGGCCGTCACGGGGAAATACCGCCGTACCCTCAACTTCCAAAGGCATACTCTGCAGCCGCGGCGCCCCCCACAAAGCGGTATCGAGATAATGCACACCCCAGGCTTGTATCCATCCTCTGCAATAATCGTAAATATGATACCAGCCGTAAGGGCTCGTGCAGCGCAGCGCATTGTATGGCTTAAACGGTGCAGGCCCAAGCCACGTATCGTAATCAAAACCTGCAGGCACTTCGATGGCGGGCGAATTAGCCACTTCGTACCCGCCCGGAACGCTCACCCTGACTGTATGCAGCTTGCCGAGATAACCATTGCGAACCAGCTCACACGCAAACCGAAAATTTCGGCTCGAACGCTGCTGCATACCGACCTGGAAAACACTCCCATACCGCCGGACCTCCCGGCAAAGAACCTGGCCCTCCGCCACCGTCAGTGTCAGCGACTTCTCCCCGAAAACATCCTTGCCTGCCTTCACAGCCGCTATCATCGTCAGACCATGCCAGTGCTCCGGCGTAGCGATTACAACCGCTTCGATGTCCTTCCGCGCCAGCATCTCCCGAAAGTCCCTATATGTCTCGCACCTCTCCGCCTTGCCCCGCACCTCAGCAGAAAGCCGGGCAACTCGCTCTTCGGCTGACTGACGCCTATCCGCAAACAGGTCGCTGACAGCAACAAACTGCACATCGGGCATATTTACCAGCCCCGATAGATGCCCCCTGCCCCGGCTGCCGTGCCCTATCAGACCCATCACGACACGCTCGCTGGGTGCGGCCCTGCCATCCCTCCCCAATGCCGATGAAGGTATAAAATAAGGAAAACCCGTCACTCCTGCAATTGCTGCAGTTGCACCCCCAAGAAACTCACGCCGGCTGATTTCTTTCTTTCGTCCCATCAAAAAAGCCTCTTTAAACTTGGTTGCTCATTTATTCTTATCCTGACATTCCCCATTTAAACTATAAAAAACATAATTTTCTTCGTACGACCTCAATAATCTTACCAATATCGTCTTGAACTATCAAGAATTCTCCTTTTCAAAGCATTCTCAAAGGGCAGGCGCCTAAGACCTAATACCCAAGGCACAAGAGCCCAGGGGAACAAGCCCATAACAGTTTAATTGGTTTTCACGAGCCGGACTGGGAAATCGGGAAGATATCAAGGATTGAATCTCAGCAGGTTAAAGCCTGTATTCTCATCGGGCAATCGTGCGGCCTGGATGCCTTCTATTTCGATTATTGTAACTTCCAGTATGAGGAAAGTTTTTGCCCCGCCTCGCGGGCAGCCGACGATTGTGTCGTCGCCTTTGCCTATTGCGGTATGGATGTGGAGTTTAGGGCCTGTATCGTCACAGTATAGAGTTCCGACGCCGAGTACCTCGCCCGGGCCGGCAAAATTTTTGAAGTTGGCTAAGATTTTAGGCGATTCTGTTTTAGGGCCGACAACAACATCAGCTTTTCTGAACCCGCCGGTAATCAAAACAGCGGCAGATTTGATATTTTCTTTTTTCGCGACGGCCTCGACGGATTCGTAGAGGTCTTCACCTTCAAATAGGCGTGCGGCTACTATTCGTCCTGTTTTGCCAACGGAATATTCCATTTTGAATCGAGACTGTTTTTTCAGCTAATTTTCTTCCAAATCGAGACGTCGAGAGGCCCGTCTAAGAGTTCTTCGGCTTTGGCTATGAAGGCCTGCAGGTGAGGTTTTTGTATATGCTCATCCAGGGCCTTTTTGCTTGTCCAGTTTTCATAGAACATAAAGAGGTTTTCGTCTTCGTCGGACTGGTGAAAATCGTAACTTATGCAGCCGGCTTCGCTGCGTGTCGGGGCCACCAGGGCCAGAGCCTGTTGTTTGACGGTATCTGCCAATCCATCTTTCGCCTTTATCTTTGCCAAAACCGTAATTTTTTTATCTGTCATTTGTTTGTCTCCTTTTTTTAGCATTGGTTGATGCGTAGTTAGAATATAACACAAATGCGGGGCGAATCAATGAATTATTGCTAACAGACGGGATTGTATTATCTATGACGAGCAATTTTCTATAGGCCGACCAGAGAAATTTGGAGGTTTCGCCGGTTTGCGTCAGTAAT
>CAZTKW010000232.1:0-5920 GCA_964614315.1 uncultured Pirellulales bacterium | reverse complement strand
CGGAACATATAAATGCCACGGCTTCACCCACCTGACCATAGGATTATCAAGAGACTTTACAATATGCTGCTGTGACTTAAACTCCGCAAGTTTATCTTCTCGCAAAAGCTCCGGCCGCTCCGCCATTACTGCAAGAACCTCAAGCTCACCCCCGTGGTCGCTCTCATGCTCTAAAAGTTCCGCCGCCTTCGGAAACGGCCAATAAACCGCGCATACAAAAGCCCGCTCTTCAGCCCCCTCCGTCCCCGCTACGCCCCGATGCGACCACTCCCGAAGGAATGCCTCGACAACGCTGTAGTTGCCCCCGTGAAGATTCGCTATGACAATCTTGCGCACACCCTGCCGCTCGATTTGTTCGCAAATATCCCTCAGCACACGCATAAATGTTTTCACGCGAAGGCTCAGAGCAAATTCATATCCGGAAAAATTAACGTCCAGCGATATCGGCAATACCGGGTAACACAGTACCCGCGCCCCACGAGAATTTGCTATCATTGTCCCGTTTTCTGCAAAAGACCTCGCCTCTATAGTATCGCTGCAATATGGAAGGTGAGGCCCGTGAGGCTCCGTCGACCCTATCGGAACAACAACAACCTCTGTATTAAAACCGCGAACATCATCCATAGTCATTTCTTCTAAAATACCCATTCTCGGTTTTCGCGCATTCTCAGCCATAAGATATCTCCTGAAAAAGCAAAATTACCCTTCTAAAAACATAATCTCCTGATTCTAACAGCCGACTAACCTCTTTTCAAGCCCTGATTTCCCCATATGTTGTTGGGCAAACTAAATAAAATTTGTTACAATATGGAGGAAATTTTCATATCATCGTCGAATTGGAATACTTGAGTGTGCAGCTAAGCGTTTAATATGGGAAATCTCAGTTCAGGAAAACAAAATACTCAAAAAACCTTCAACAACTCCCATTTTGCCTGTTTTTACAAACTATTATTGACATCGCACCCGATTTTTGCTGTAATTACTCACTCAGGTTTACTGAATTTTGTTGTCCTTCTAAGGCAAAGCCGAAGATATCGCCTGTAAAGATAAATGATAAATACAAACATCCCCAATCTCGCAGCCGCACTAACATCGCTACTCCTGTTGATATCTCCTCTGGCCCGTTCGGCCCACGCCGCTGATTGCGACCTGATTATATACAATGCCCGGATTCTTACTGTTGACAAAGACTTCTCCATCGCTCAGGCCCTTGCAGTAAAAGGCAGCAAATTCATTGCCGTCGGCTCAAACGATGAAATTATAAAACTCGCCGGTGGCTCTACGGAGAATGTCGACCTCAAAGGCAAAACTGTTATCCCCGGTATCATTGAGGGCCACCTGCACCCGGAACGCGCATCGACCAGCGAGCTTTTCGACGAAATCCCCGACGTCCACACCTTAAACGAACTCCTCGAATGGGTCAAATCTCAGGCTCAAAAGAAAAAGCCCGGCCAATGGATTGTCTTCCCGAAATTCTTCCCCACAAGACTAATAGAAATGAGGGAACCCACAAAAGAAGAATTAGACAAAGCCGCCCCCAAAAACCCCGTCTTCCTAAACGGCAGTTATGCCGGTGTTATAAACTCCGCCGCACTAAATATCTCCGGTATCAATAAGAACACAAAAAACACCGGCATATTAAAAGACCCCGATACCAGCCAACCAACAGGTTTCATTCGCGCATCTGCTTTCAGCCTTCTAAAAGACCTACCCTCACCAAATTTGACCTACGAAGAAAAACTGAACGCACTCGCAGATATACTAAAAAAATACAACAGCGTTGGAATAACAAGCATTACTTCAGGTGGTGGCGGAAATGAAAATCTAAAGATGTATCGCGACCTCAAAAAAACCGGCCGGCTCACAGCAAGGGTCTTTCAGAACATCTACATCCGTTTTGACATAACAGCCCCAATCGAAGAAATCAGGAAAAACATATTAAGTCTCGGCTATCATACCGGCTCAGGCGACGAGTGGGTAAGGGTCGGAGCCCTCAAAACCAGCATGGATGGTGGCATCTTGACCGGCACTGCATATATGAGACAGCCCTGGGGCACAAGGGCAAAAAAAATCTTCGGCATAACGGACCCCGCTTACAGAGGCGTATTGAAAATAACCAAAGAACAGTTGATACCCATCGCCGACATCGCAAACCAAATCGGCTGGAAATTCACCGCACACTGTACCGGCGGAGGCGGCGTTGATATTATGCTCGAGGCCTTTGAAGAGGTAAACAAATCCCGCCCGATAAAAGACCGGCGCTTTTCAATCATTCACGGCAACTTCTTCACGTCGCAGGCCATCGAAAAAATGAAAACACTCGGCGTCTATGCCGACGCTCAGCCGGCCTGGTTTTACAAGGATGCTGACGCCTTAAAATATGTACTCGGGGACGAGCGAATAAAAACTTTCCTCCCCTTCAGGTCTCTTTTTGATGCCGGCGTAATAGTAAATGGCGGCTCCGACCACATGGTAAAGTTTGATTCTTACTCCGCCATAAACCCCTATAATCCATTCCTCTCTATGTACACAGCCGTCACAAGGAAAACAGAAAGAGGCTCCCTCATTACTCCCAGCGAAACAATTACAAGACAGCAGGCCTTGAAAATGTACACCATAAACAATGCCTATGCTTCATTCGAAGAAGACATCAAAGGCTCGATTGAACCCGGCAAACTCGCCGATTTTGCAGTCCTTGATACCGACCTTTTATCATGCCCCGCCGATGATATAAAGGACATAAAAGTCCTTGCCACTTATCTCGACGGCCGCCTCATATACAAACGTCCGTAATAAATTCTTAAATCCGTGAAAGTTTCAGACTCAATTTCTAACCTAAAGCTGCCCTGATTTTTTTCAGAAATTTCGGCACCCCTGTCATCGGATCTTCTTTTTCTTCGTATTCTATTGGCAGATATCCGCTGTAGTTCGCCTCGCGAAGAATCTTGACCACTCTGTTCATATCGACTTCTTCTCCCTTAACGCTCACCTTAACATGGCATGTAAGGGCGTAGGGTGCGACCATTGCTATTTCTTCATAAGGCTCGTCGCTCCGGAAATTTCCCGTATCGAGGTTCGCCCCCATCCACTCCGAATCCACCCTCTTTATAATATTCAGCACCTGTTCAGCACTTGTGCATATCCCGCCGTGATTTTCCAGGGCAAGCATTACTCCGTATTTCGAAGCATGTTCACAGCACTCTTTGAAAGCCTCCACCGCTCGGTTCACAGAAGCCTCTTCGGTGTCCCCTTCCGGCACCCTCCCGCCGAAAACTCGCATCTCAGGTGTCCCTAATTTAGAAGCACACTCCGTCCATGTCTTGACCTTCTTTATTTCTTCCGCCAGCTTACCTTTGTCCGAAACACAGAAATCGTTCCCTACCGCCGTCCCGTTTATTTCAAGACCCGCCAGAAAAGCCTTTTTCTTGACATGATAAAGATATTCGTCGCTGCATCGCTCCGGATAATTGGGAAAATAATAAAATGTCAGCTCGGCCCCGTCGAAACCTAATTTCGCTGCATACTCTATGAAATCATCGATATTCATTTTCCCTTCGCCGAAGTATTTCCGCATCGAATATGCACATATACTCGTTTTCAGTCTCGGCTCTCCTATCCTCTTCACTTTTCTTTGCCCGTAACTGTCATTGCTTACAAGTCCCAGCCCAGCCGCCGCAAGTACCGGTAGTGCCGCCGATTCTTTCAAAAAGCTTCTGCGATTAATTTCATTACCCATAATTTTCACCCTTGTATTAAAACCTTTGTTTCCAGTTCGGCTCTGCCTGTCAATACCGACACGCCAAAGCCTTTAAGCTCCCATAAAATACCCTTTTCACCCCCGCTGGTCAATGAAAAACCCCCACTTCCCAGCCGAATCACTCCGCAAGCCATCCCTGTTTCCTCTTGACTTTGTACTTCAATTATGATAAAATATTGTTTTACCGTGAGGCCTCTTTCGGTCAATGGCCTCTCACGAAGGAGGTTTCAGGGGTGAAAAAAACAGGTTTCGTTCTCTTCTTGCTGATATCTTGTATTTCGTCCAGTATTTGGGCGGTACAGCCGGACACACCGAAAGTCGTACTCGAAACAAATTTCGGTGAAATTGTCATCGAGCTTCTCCACGACGACGCCCCAATAACCGTCGCAAATTTCCTCCAGTACGTAAATTCCGGATATTACGACAATACCGTTTTCCACCGTGTCGTAAACAATGAATATTTCAGCATTATCCAAAGTGGTGGTATTTATGTCAGGAACAATACTCTTTACATGCGGCCGCCGGGCGGCCCGATAATCAACGAAAGCTATAATGGATTAAGCAATCTCCGAGGCACCATCGCAATGGCCAGAGCAGACCCCCCCGATTCAGCAAACGCCCAGTTTTTCATCAACCAGTCAGACAACACTCTCTTCGACCGTGATAATCATCCTGATGGATATGGATACTGTGTCTTCGGAAATGTCATAAACGGTATGGATGCCGTTGACCAGATTGCCGCTATGGATACAATTTATGTAGGCGGCGGCCTCACCGACTTCCCATACCCTCCGTTTGTCGAAATATACCAGGCAAACACCTGTATGTACGTGGCCACCAATGGCGACGACACCACAGGAATCGGAACGCCCGATGAACCTTTTCGAACCATTCAGAAAGCTGTCGATACTATCTCACCTCACGGCCAGGTCATATTAAAACCCGGAACATACACCGGCATCGGCAACAGGGATATCGACCTTAATGGAAAACCCATCTTGGTAACCAGCATTAATCCTTATCATGCCCTCAATATAGAAAATACTATTATCGACTGCCAGGCCTCCCTGTCACAGCAACACCGCGCATTCCTCTTCGATACCGGAGAAGACGCAAATTCCATCCTGCAGGGAATTACAATTACTGGAGGCTTCATTGATGATGGTGCTGCCCTATATTGCAACAACTCAAGCCCTACCATCAAAAACTGTATCATTAAAGATAACCACGCCGCAAACGATGCAGGGGCGATATATTGTTTCCAGTCTGCCCCGATTATAACCAACTGTATTTTCACCGAAAACTCCGCAGCCAATCACGGCGGCAGCATCTGCTCGAAACAGGCCGCACCGGTAATATCAGGCTCAATCTTCACCGGCAACACCGCCCCTTACGGCCCCGATTTTGCCATCCTGACCTCACCTACACCTTCAACGCTTAACCTGTCATTCAACAACATCCACACCGGCCGAAACGCCGTCCACTTCGGCTCAAACGCAACTCTAATCTGGGGACCGGGAAATATAAATGTTTACTCTCATTTTGTTGACCCCCAGAATGCCGATTACCACTTAAAATCCCAATACCGTCGATGGGACAAAGACCTGGTCGACTGGACTGATGGTGCCGATACCGTCACCAGCAGATGTATCGATGCTGAAAACCCCGCCTTGTACCTTGCCTTTGAACCCGAATCCTACACTGCTAACAACATCCGCATCAATATGGGTGCCTACGGCGGCACTGCAAAGGCAAGTCCTGCTCTGGCAAACTGGGCATTGTTAGCAGACCTCACCAACGATGGTATCGTTAACTTCGCAGATTTTTTATATCTTGCTCAGGACTGGCTGCTAACATCTGTGAATAACCCCGCCGACCTCAATACTGATGGTACTGTTGATTTTGATGACCATGCAAAACTTGCCTTGCTCTGGCATTATTCAACGCGTACTTTCTCTCTCGCCCGCGGTGACTTCAATATTGACGGCATAGTCAATTTTGCCGATTACAGCGCTTTCGCTTCCGACTGGAAAAAAACTATCGATGGCCTCACCTCTGATTTGAATTCCGATGGCGCTATTGATGAAAGCGACTTGCGCCTGTTCGCAGATTCCTGGCTGAAATAAACCCACTCTCCATTTTAACATTTGCCGTTAGCTGCTA
>CAZTKW010000231.1:0-5948 GCA_964614315.1 uncultured Pirellulales bacterium | reverse complement strand
GGCCCTTGAGCGTGTGTGTGAATTGACCGATATCACTCCTGCATCTATTGTTGGTGTTTCAACTTTTTACAATAAGTTTCGCCATCGTCCCGCCGGCAAACACATAATAAGAATTTGTATCGGAACAGCTTGCCATGTCAAAGGTGCGGATTTGGTTTACGACTCCTTTAAAAGACATCTGCATATTTCCGGTGACGAAGATACGGATGCAGAGGGTTTGTTTACGCTTGAAAAAGTGGCCTGCCTTGGTTGCTGTACTTTGGCCCCCGCCGTTCAGATTGGGCAGATAACTTACGGCCATCTTACTGCCGACACCGTCCCAACGGTCTTGAGTGATTTTCTAAGATACATACAACAGGCCGATGCAGGAAAATTAAAAGGGACAGATAAAGAAAAAATCTCCGGCGACGGTTATGGTGAAATTAGAATAGGTCTTGGTTCCTGCTGTGTAGCACGAGGCAGCGGCAAACTCGAGCAGGCCCTTCGTAAGGTCATTAAGCAGACGGGGATTAAGGCGGTAATAAAGTACGTAGGATGCGTTGGAATGTGCTATCAGACCCCTCTTCTTGAGGTTGTGGTTCCTGATAAATCTTCTTACCTTTATAACAGGGTAAAACCCGAAGATGCCAAAGATATCCTTCTGAAACATTTCAAGGTATCAGGACTTGGAAAAAGGATTTCTAACGCAGTTTCCGACACACTGGATAAAATTCTTACTGACAAATTAGGCGAGCCTCTGACTCACTATCCGGTAGATGTCAGAGACCCACAGGTGGCGGATTTTCTCGGTGAACAAAAGAATATTACCACTGAATACTGTGGATATATGGACCCGCGTGATATTGATGAATATTTGGCCAACGGCGGCTTCGAAGCATTGCAAAAATGTCTTAACGGGATAACCGCTCTGGAAGTAATTGAACAAATCCGTCGAAGCGGCCTTCGGGGAAGAGGTGGGGCCGGTTACCAAACGCATTTGAAGTGGGCGGCTGTGGGCCGGAACAACTCAGAACAAAAGTATGTGATTTGTAATGGTGATGAAGGTGACCCCGGTGCTTTTATGGACCGGATGCTGATGGAGTCTTACCCATATCGGATTATTGAAGGTATCGTTATAGCTGCTTATGTCGTGGGAGCTAAGCAGGGCAGATTTTATATCCGTTCAGAATATCCTCTTGCGCTTGACCGAATGAGTCAGGCATTGGAAAATTGCCGCAAAAGAGGTTTTCTTGGCGATAATATTGCTAAAAGCGGCTTTAGCCTCGACTTAAAAATAGTTGCTGGTGCAGGGGCTTTTGTATGCGGTGAAGAAACTGCCCTTATGGCCAGCATTGAAGGCCGTCGTGGTATGCCGAGATTAAGGCCACCCTATCCGGCACAAAAGGGGCTTTGGGGACAGCCTACGCTTATCAATAATGTCGAAACCTATGCGTCGGTACCTTGGATTTTACGTAATGGCGCCGATGCTTTTGCTAAACTCGGGACATCTGCCAGTAAGGGAACAAAAGTTTTTGCACTTGCCGGCAAAGTTGCAAGAGGTGGGTTGATTGAAGTGCCAATGGGTATTTCCATAAGGGAGATTGTAGAAGGCATCGGTGGCGGAATTGCCGAAGGAAAAAGCTTTAAAGCTGTCCAGATTGGTGGTCCTTCGGGTGGATGTGTCCCTGCTGAATTCTCTGATATTCCCGTCGATTATGAATCGCTCAATGACGCCGGTGCCATTATGGGTTCAGGTGGACTGGTAGTGATGGACCAATCGGACTGTATGGTGGATATTGCAAGATATTTTCTTGAGTTTACACAAAATCAGTCCTGCGGCAAATGCACTTTTTGCAGAGTAGGAACCCGGAGAATGCTGGATATTCTTGAGAACCTTTGTGAAGGTAATGGTAAAGCAGGGGACATTGAGGAATTAGAAAATCTCGCACTGATGGTGAAAAAAGCAAGTCTTTGCGGCCTCGGAAAAACCGCGCCAAATCCCGTTCTTTCAACTATCCGCTATTTCAGGGATGAGTATGAAGCTCATATACAAAAACGCTGTCCGGTCGGCAAATGCAGGGCACTGATTACATATTCTGTTACTGATGATTGTATAGGGTGCACTTTATGCGCGCAACATTGCCCTGTTGATGCTATTGAGATGACACCTTACCAAAAGCATGAAATAAACTCTGAAAAGTGTATTCGCTGTAACACATGTAAAAGCATCTGTCCGGCTGATGCTGTAAAGGTTGAGTAAAAATGCCAAGACTCATAATCGATAATCGTGAAATTGATGTTAACAACGGCGTCACTATAATGGATGCTGCTGAAAAGCTTGGAATAAAAATACCGGCAATGTGCTTTTTGAAGGAATATGAGCCTGCAACAAGTTGTATGTTATGTGTAGTAAAAGTTAACGGCATTGAATCTCTTCTACCGGCATGTGCTACAATCGCTGAAGAGGGGATGAAAGTCCAGACCTCTTCTGAGGAAATCTATCAAGCCAGAAAAGTTGCCCTTGAACTGCTTCTAAGTGACCATCTCGGCGACTGCATGGGGCCCTGCCAGGTTATCTGTCCTGCCGGGATGGATATCCCATTGATGATAAGGCAAATTAAGGCTGGCAGATTAAGAGATGCTATTATCACCGTAAAACAGGATATTCCTCTGCCCGCCGTATTGGGCCGTATTTGTCCGGCACCTTGCGAAAATGGATGCAGGCGTAAGAATTTTGACCAGCCTGTTTCAATTTGTCTGCTTAAGCGATATGTAGCTGATGTTGATTTGTTTTCGGTTCAACCGTATATGCCTGTATGTGAGCCGAAAAAAGACAAACGCATAGCTATAGTCGGGGCTGGCCCTGCCGGTTTGTCCGCTGCATATTACCTGCTGCAAAAAGGATATAATTGTACGGTGTATGACGAACATGAAAAGCCCGGAGGAATGCTCAGATATAGCGATTGCTCGAAAACACTTGCCGATGAGGTGCTGGAGAAGGAAATTGCCCTGATTGAACAACTTGGCGCTGATTTGGTTCTTAAAACAAAGATGGGTTCTTCGGTCTCTATTGAGGATTTGCGCCGGGAATTTGATGCAGTCTTTATAGCGATAGGAGAAATAAATCCGGCCACAGGCGAATCTTTGGGCCTGGAAATGGGACTCAATGGTATCAAGGTAAACAAGGCTTACCAAACAAGCATTCCGGGTATATTTGCCGGCGGCGATGCTGTTCGAAAACGACGGCTTGCCGTTCGCTCTGTTGCCGACGGCAACGAAGCTGCTGTTGCTATTGACCAGTTTCTTTCCGGCAGCGAGGTTACCGGCCCACAAAAAGAATTTAATACTCGCATCGGCAAGGTGCAAAATGGCGAGATAGATAACTTTATGTTATTGGCTGAAAACTCGGCTCGGCTGGAGCCTTCAAAAAAAGAAGACGGTTTTACCGATGAGCAGGCTATTAAAGAAGCCGGCCGCTGTCTGCATTGTGATTGTCGCAAAGCCGACAACTGTAAGCTGAGACAATTCAGTTATGATTACCAGGCCAAACCAAACAGGTACAAAAGCAAAAGGCGCTCCTTCAGCCAACAGCTTCAGCATCCGGATATAATTTATGAATCCGGCAAGTGCATAAAATGCGGACTTTGCATTCAGATAGCAACAAAAGCAAAAGAGCAGCTCGGCCTGACTTTCATAGGAAGAGGTTTTGACGTAAAGGTTGCGGTCCCCTTCGATAAATCCATCGCTGAAGGCCTGAAACACGTTGCTGAAAAATGCGTTAAAGCCTGTCCCACAGCCGCTTTAGCGTTCAAAGGTTAGATTAGGATTGACCTTCAAGGCTGTATTTTGTATAATCTTTTGAAAACTAAACATTTTTTGAGGAATTATTATGAAAAAAAGACTAATCACTGGGTATTTATTAGTTGCAGCCTTTTTAGGCCTAACCTGTTTTTATAACGTTTTAGAGGCTGCAGACTGGCCTAATTGGCGAGGGCCTGATTATAACGGAATATCTGCCGAAAAAGACTGGGACCCACTAAAGATTAAAAACGGCGTAAAACCAATGTGGCGGGCTTCAATTGGGATTGGCTTCTCATCATTTGCGGTAAGTGACGGCCGGGTTTATGCAATGGGAAATACAGGCAGCAAAGATATCGATGAAAGTAAGCACAAAGATATTGTTTACTGCTTTGACGCTGAAACCGGCAAAGAGATATGGAAACACGCTTATTCCCAGCCGTTGGACCCAAAGTACTATGAAGGTGGAACCTTGGCTAGTCCCGTAGTTGCCGACGGAAAGGTTTATACGATTAGTAAGGATGGCAAGGCCTACTGTCTTGATGCCAAAACAGGCCGGGAGATATGGTATAAGAATCTGTTGGAAGGCCTTGGCATTAAGCGTACTACGTGGGGACAATCCAGTTCACCCGTCATAATCGATAATATGGCTATTTATAATGTTGGCATGAAAGGTATTGCCCTTGATAAAGAAAATGGCAGTATCATATGGCAAAGTGGTAAAGACCCAAGTGGATATGCTACAGTGGTGCCTTTCATGATGGATGGTCAGAAATGTATTGCCTTGTTCGGCTCCAAACATCTTATTGGATTAGTTGCTGCTACTGGAAAAGAGTTATGGAGATATTCCTGGCAAACGAAATATGATGTTAATGCCGCAGACCCTATTTTTGAAGGAAATAAGGTCTTTATTTCTTCAGGATATGGAACAGGCTGTACCCTTTTGAAAATCCAGGGGGATACTGTCACCGAAGTATGGCGCAATAAAAATATGCGAAATAAAATGAATGCCTGCGTATTATGGAAAGGCAGTATTTACGGCGTTGACGAAGAGGGCGAACTGAGGTGTTTGGATTTTAATACGGGAAAGCTTCTCTGGGCGCAGAAGGGATTTGGACAGGGAAGTATTACTCTCGCAGACGGCAAGCTGATTGTCTTGGGTGAAAAAGGGAATTTAGTTATCGCTGAGACAAACCCTGAAAGCTACAAGGTCATTTCCAAAGCAAATATCCTTTCTTCTAAGTGTTGGAGCGTCCCTGTTTTGGCTAATGGGAGACTTTATGCCCGCAACTCTAAAGGGGATATGGTTTGTCTGGACGTTAAAAAAAAAATGATGTAGTCTCTGCTCGAAAAAACTGGGCTCAATGGCAGGGTCCAAATCGCGATGCCAGGTCAACAGAGAAAGGGCTTTTGAAAAAATGGCCTCAAGAGGGGCCGCAACTTTTATGGTCGGCGGAAAAATTGGGGCAGGGCTTCTCATCGGTTTCTATTGCTGACGGCCTTATCTATACAACCGGCATAATAGATAAACAGGGTATACTCTCTGCCTTCGACCTCCAGGGCAAACTCAAATGGAAAAAATCCTATGGAACTGAATGGACAAAGTCATATCCTGATTCCAGATGCACACCAACTGTCCATCAGGGCAATATCTACATTGTAAGTGGCCTGGGTGCAGTTAGCTGTTTTGATGCCGATACAGGTGACAAAAACTGGAGTTTTGATGCATTCACTGAATTTGCCGGTGAATATCCGAGATGGGGTATTGCCGAATCACCTCTGATTGTCGGTGACCTTGTTATTTGTACTCCCGGAGGAGAAAAAGCAACGATGGTTGCCCTTGATAAAAAAACCGGTCAAATCGTCTGGGCGAGCAAGAGTATCGGTGAGCCGAGTTCTTACTGTTCTCCGGTACTTATCAGGAAAGGTACAAAAAACCTGATTGTAACTATGACGAGTAATTTCATAATTGGTGTTGATTCACGGGATGGCAATATCTTGTGGCAATATGACTGTAAGCTCTACCAGGGTAAACCCAAAGATGTTAATCCAAACACCCCGATATATGAAGATGGCTGTATATATGTCACGAGTGGTTATGGTAAGGGTGGGGCAAAACTTAAACTTTCACAGGATGGCAGCAAAATAGTTTCCCAGGAATGGGTAAACCT
>CAZTKW010000230.1:1062-5951 GCA_964614315.1 uncultured Pirellulales bacterium | reverse complement strand
CCCCCATTTTCAACCCAAAAACAAAGGTGCCTAAAAACCCCCAATACAAAACCACCCCCATTTTCAGCCCAAAAACAAAGGTTTCTTAAAGCCCCTCACACACAAAAACACAACTTTACACACAAAAGTACATCTTTTGGGAGGAAATAGTGCTTTCTTTTGCGCCTTTTTCCTCGATTCTGCACAAAGAATTGAATCCCGGCCGGACCCTTGTAATTTTCTTCATAACTCGTATAATTCAGCATTAATGTAAATACTAACTGAAAGACATAAATCCTTTAATTACAGGAGGAAACATATGGAAAACCTGACACGAAGAAACTTTTTGAACAAAACCCTCGCTGTAGGAGCCTCAGTCGCCGGTTTAGCTGCCGCAACTAAAGTAAAAGCCACACCATATATGGTTAAGGATGATATTTCGATTGCTCAATGGGCCCTGGTTAAGGAAATAAGGGAAGGCAAGTGGAAAACCCTTGATTTTCCGCGAATAGCGAGGGAAGTCTTCGATATTAACGGCGTTGAATTTGTCAATACTCTCTTTGAAGTACCGACATACCTCTACCTTCAAAAACTAAAGAAAAATGCCGAAAACCATGGCGTTACGATGGTTTTGATAATGGTTGATGACGAAGGCGAGCCCGCTCACCCGGATAAAGCTGAACGCAAACAAATGGTCATAAATCATCGAAAGTGGGTTGATATCGCACAATTTCTCGGTTGCCACTCCGTCAGAACAAACTGCCGCCCCTACGTTCCCGTATCCTTCGAAGACGGCCTCAAATGGGCCGCAGATAGTTACAGTGAACTCCTCGAATATGCTGCCCCCGCTGGCATAAACATCGTAATTGAAAATCACGGCTCACTGTCAAATGACCCCGATTTTCTGGTCGCATTAGCCAAAAAAATCAACAATAGATATTTCGGCCTCTACCCCGATATGAAAGGCAATAACCCCTATGATTTTGTAAAGAAAACTATCCCCTATGCCACTGGCATTTCATACAGAAACCAGGCCACAGAGGAGGAAACCGCAAGGTTAATCAAACTATGCCGTGATTCCGGCTATCGGGGTTTCTATGGCATCGAATCGAGCGGCCGTGATGGAATCAAACTTGGGAAAAAACTGCTCGAAAAGTATCTTTTCGGAAAGGAATAAAATTCCCGAACTGTTTCCGTTCCGATTCGTTTAATTATAGGCGGCCGTTGGATTTATGAGTGTAACCGAATACGGCTTGAGTTATACATTTAAGGCTATTTTAGTGAGTATTTGGGTATGGTAACTGGGCGTTGGTAAAGTTTTACACAGACAGGCTTTGTCGGTGTGTGTGATTGATAAAAACAATAACCGCCGAATAGATTTTAACCTTACCGGCCGGGGTCGTTTTAGGCAGGGTGATACAGGCTTTCGATTTCGAAGCAGGCTGCAACGTTTTGGTACGTTAAGTTTTTTATGGAGATAATGTTATGAACCGAGTTATGAAGAAAAATATGGTTTTTGTGGTGCTGGCGTTTTTGACTGTCGGCTGTACATTTGAGACTGTTGGCGCCGATGCCGATAAAGGCCCAGCCGTTAAGGAAGAAGGGCGTAAAAAGTATAAGCTGATACAAGTGGATAACCCGCAGTATTGTGCGAATACACGGTTTTTAAAGCAGGAAGATATCACTTCGGAGCGGTTCAAAGAGATACTGCGGCTGTATAAGCTCGACCAGTTGATTGCTGGTGAGAAAGATGAGTTCAAACAGATGTTGATGCTGCGTCATTGGCTCAACGAGCACATTGTCGCCGATAAGAGCAAGCCGGCCGTTGGTAAAGAAGCCCTGGCCTACCTCAGGGAAGGCCCAAAGGGTGGAGCCTATCATTGCGGGCATTTTTCCACAGCGCAGACAGCTGTGATGAATGCGGTAGGATTTGTATCTCGCAGGATATTGTGTGGGCCGGGAGGTCAGGGCCGGCGAAATTCGGGAATTCACGGCGCAACCGAGATATGGTGCAATTCCCTGTCTAAGTGGGTTATGTTTGATGCCGAATGGGATACTCACTTTGAAAAGGACGGCGTTCCCCTCTCTGCCCTTCAGATTCGTGATGAGGTGCAGGCCGATGGTGCTAAAAAAGTGGTGCGCGTGCAGGGAATTGAGCGAAAGGCCATACCCTTTTATGAGGACGGCGGCTATGGAGGCTCACCGATGACGTATAACTGGGTCTCATGGTGGCTCGAGCAGGACGGGCATACGATTTGGCCGAAGAAACAACAATCCTCCAGTATCGAGGTGCTTTACAACGATGATTACTGCAAGGGAAATTTATGGTATCGCAGCGGCAAAAAGCACTGGGCCTATGATGGCGGCTTCTTTAGGTTTGAAGACAACCGGAAGGTGATTGAGTGGACGCCGAACGTACTGAAAGTGGATGCAGTGATTGCCGGCGATGTTATGAAGGTGCAGATTCTATCGAGCACGCCGAATTTGAAGGGATATCAGATACGTCAGGAGGGCGGTGAATGGAGGGATATTGATGCAAAGTTTGAGTTGAAATTGAGCGGTGACGGAGGTCGATGGGAACTGCAATCCGTGAATGTAATGGGGGTGTGCGGGCCGGTATATCGATTGGCTGTGGGCATTGAGTAGGCGGCCTCGATATTAGTTGTTGTGCGTGTTAAAATTAAGTCACGACGCGGATTATGTGGGATATTGAGGCGGGTGTGGCGACATTTTTGGCGAACCTATAAGGGGCTTGCACTTTCAGTTCGCCCAGCATTCTCAGCATAACAAAAAGCGTGACGGCTGTAAAAGCCGCCACGCTTGAAAATCTTAGCTGTTATAACAAACTACAGCTTTAAGGTGCTGGGAACACATACACATGGCGTTCATTAGCTCCGAAACTATCATTGATAGTACCGCTGGAGATGGATTCGGTTCGGCTCTCAAACCAGACATCGGCCTGAGTAGCTGTTACGCCCGAAATCGTCATATCCACATTACTGACACTCGATGTACTGACGTTGATGGTGATAAGATACAAATTACCATTATATTCCTTCAGTATCCCGTGAATATTGGAATTTGAAATGTTTACATTCAATGTCGAGGTATCTGAAGTTATTGCATCGCTGAGGCTGTCTAATTCAGATGCAATGGTCAGAAGCGTATTCCATGCGGTTGTATGACTGGGCATATAAGCAAACCATCCCAATCCGTCAATAGTATGAGCAACAGCACCATAGGCACAGCCATATAGATAACCATCACTCGGTGCAGCTTCAGTATCCCATGCGAAACGCAAAACCGCCCATATCGGCCTGTCCGGGCCGGCTCCATCTCGCAGCACATCGATATAGCCGATGACATTTTCCACACTCCAGTCATAGGGGTCGGCCATTATAATGTCAGATGAGTCACCATACTGATACATCCCGCTGTCAGTCCATGCCATAACGAGAACACTGCTCGGATGATTGGCATCCATATCGTCCAGCGTTGAAGTCATATAGCGAATGTGCGGCGGCGGTACATTCCATGCACTGTGGTCAGGCTCATCACAAGTATACCAGCCCAGAAGCGCGGGATGATTCTTCAAATGCTCGACCGGAAGTGCCGCTTGGCCAGGCATATATGCCCTGGCAAGACCAGTGAGACTTACCCATGTCATAAATCCGTAAGTCTCGGATTCATCGAGCAATGCCTTTGTACCTGCTCCACCATCAACACTCATAATAGTATTGAAAGCGGTTCCACTCAAATCACTCGGCTGTGCGCCGTACATGCCGAGAGCAAAGAATGGACTTCCATCGAGCAAGACGTTATTGCCGCTTGTTGTAACAACCGTCGGCGGCCCCTGAGCCTCTTCAGGCACATAACCGGGCACACCGGCTTTAGTCAGCGAAACTGCATCTATATAGAGATCGCCTGTCCCTTCACTGCTGAAATACAGGTCCGAACTTGTGTTACTGTTGGCTGTGAAGTTATACGTATACTCAGTCCATGTCGATGGGACCGCATGTGTGGAGCAATATGATTCGCCGCTAAGATCGCCGCCAACCATATTGTATCGCATCGTAACGCCGCTGCCGACACCTTTTAGCCAGTATTTCATCTGCCAGCTGCCCGCTTCAAGTGAAAGATTTTCAGCGGTGTTGATACTGCCCCGCCCTTCCGTCAGACACTTAATGGCTATGGAGTATTTGCCGGATTTTGCCATTCCCGGGCCGGTCCCTGAACCGAACAGGTAATTACCCCCGTCATACTGTCCCCAGGACGACCAGCTATACAAGCCGTATTCGAAATCGGCATTCGGGACAATAGTGCCGGAATCTACTATGACCGGCTCTCCTGCCCACGTATTTTCAAGCCAGCTATCATCGGCCGGGCCTGAAGTGACGCGAATATTGTCAATATAAATAGTACTTCCGCTCGGCAGAGCATTATCGGCAACAAAGTTAAACTGTATAAGAGAAGTAGTATCTATCAGTGACTTCATGCCCTGAATCGCATACTCGACTATGCTGAATCCGGCATCATAGAGGTAATTCCACGACCTGTAACTGGCCCAGGTTGAATCCCAGAACCTGGCTGTTGGAACCGTAGTATCGCCCTCGACATATATATCGAATTTAAGATTTTCATAACTGCTTATGTCGTAGGTCGTTCCATTAGGATAGTAAGTGGCCTGCGGTGCAACAGCTCCGAAGACGATCTTCAGTGAATAAGTTCCGTCGGTGACGTGGTCAGTGGACAGGCTCATTGTTCCATTCGAAGTCCAGTAACCCAGCTCGGTGCTATTCTCAATAGAGGTAATCAACATTGAAGAGCCTGCGGCACTTGTTGTAAAGCTGCTGTCTTTAGCTGTTGTCGTAACTGAAGTATTGTACTATTATATAGTATTGTTTTTGTTT
>CAZTKW010000230.1:0-1052 GCA_964614315.1 uncultured Pirellulales bacterium | reverse complement strand
TATTGACCTCATCAATACGCCAGTAGTAGGTCGTACTATAGCTCATTGTATCGGGATCGAAGACAACTGCCGTCTGATTGCCCTGAAACTCGCCGGAATCCGGCGTCGAATCGGTACCAAAATACACGTCATGTGAAGTTGCATTGGAACCAGCCGACCAACTCAAATCAGCATTGACGCTTACACCTGAAGCGCCATTGCCCGGGCTTGGATTGCCAGCCTGACCCGGAAGTGGAGGTGCAGCAGCTTCGGTTGTAAAGCTCCAGACCGTTCCTGTGGTTGTTGCAGCCGCATTGACCTCATCAATTCGCCAGTAATAAGTTGTATCGTTGGACATTGTTCCAGTGTCGTAAGTCGTGGCAGTTTGATTGCCCTGGAATGCACCGGGACTGCTCGTACCGAAGTATACATCGTGAGATGTTGCGCCAGAACCAGCAGTCCAACTCAAATCAGTATTTATGCTTACATCAGTAGCACTATCAGCCGGGCTTGGGTTGCTCGCCGCTCCTGGTGGCGTTGGTCCGGTAGACTCATATAACTGGCTCTGCGGGATTATCTCTTTGGTCTGACTGGCACTTGACCAGCGCAATTCCGCCACAGCACCTCCGCCATTCTCATAGTAATCCATCTGGATATCGTATTTAACACCGGCTGTCAATGCAATTGTTCCGCTGTGTTCCGTAGGACCCTGGTCTATCCAGGAATCTACTACAAGTTGACTGTCCACCCACAGACGCACTCCATCGTCCGAGGTAGTGTAGAAGGTATAGGTCTCAGAATACAACGGTTCAACTTCACCTGTCCACCGTACTGAGAAAGTATCGGCGCCGATTGATGCGTCGGGCGAGCCGCTTGCCCAGTCGAAATTAACGGTTGCGTCAACACGAGTAAGCACATAGCTGGTGAAGTCTATGTTGTCGTAATAGTCACCCGTCAGACCTGTTCCGGTCCCACCACCAGCGACAGTTGTAAAGCTCCAGACTGCTCCCGTGGTTGTGCCAGCGGTATTAATCTCGTCGATACGCCAGTAGTATGTCGTATCGTTGGCCATT
>CAZTKW010000229.1:0-5966 GCA_964614315.1 uncultured Pirellulales bacterium | reverse complement strand
CATCTTTTTGGTCAAATTATTCTTTCCTTTAACGCTTTTTAGCCCTTTTGAGAGCTATTTTTCGCCCCCCACCCCCATTTGATACTTTCATTCAGCTTTAAGTTGACGTTTCATCAAATCGGCAATTGCCTTCTGGACAGGCTTGTTTTCAAACAGCACTTTAAAGACAGCCTGTGTAATCGGCATCTCAACGTTCAATCGATGGGCAAGTTCTATAACCGATTGACATGTAGCAACACCCTCGATAACTGATTCGGTAGCCTTTTGTGCATCTTCCACGGTTTGCCCTTTGCCGATTCTTTCGCCAAAAGAGCGATTTCTGCCCATGGGTGAAATGCAGGTTGTCACCAAGTCCCCCAGTCCGGTCAATCCTGCAAATGTCTGCGGCTTTGCCCCGCAGGCCACGCCCAGCCGCGTTATCTCAGTAAGCCCTCTGCTCAAAAGAGCTGCCTTTGCATTATCGCCGGCTCCTATACCGTCTATGATGCCTGCTGCAATAGCGACAATGTTTTTCACTGCTCCTGCCAGTTCCACACCGATAATATCTGTATTGGTGTAAATGCGAAGCCACGAAATGCTGAATGTCTTCTGAATCTCTTTGGCCAGTTTCTCGTTGAGACAGGCTGCACATGCTGTCGCCGGAAGTCTTCTGACCAACTCATCGGCAATGGTAGGACCACTCAGTGCTATGCTGCTGACCTCTTTACCCAACACATCTGTAAGTATTTGGGTCGGACGCAGCAAAGTATCATTTTCAATACCCTTGGTTACCGAGACTATCGGAATACCTTTGGGAACATAATCTTTTAGCCTGTTCCAAATCCCGCGCATAAATTGACAGGGTGTCGCTGATACTATCAAGTCAGCATCGACCATTATCTGTTCATCTTTACTCTCAAACAGCAAAGAACCCGGCAGTTTATAGCCCGGCAAAAACTTTTTATTTTCACCTGCCGACTGTATCTGCCTCAACTGCTCGGCGTCATAGCCCCACATCCGCACCTGGTTTTTCTTCTCACAGAGCAGTATCGCCAGAACGGTCCCCATTGCACCGTCACCGATTATGGAAATATTTTCAAACATTTTTTTTAATATCATATTTCGTGTTTAATGCAGCAATTGTCGGCTGTGAAGTGCAAATTGTCAAATGTCAATTGACAATTTCAATGCTTTCGGCGCCGAGTCTTTTCAGACCCCCTAATTGGTTTCGGCCCAGCCTAGCGTCAATTATAACACAACCGTCACGATATGTTTCTTGAACTATTGTCCCGTATGCCCGTAGAAAGCTCTGCACCTTACCTTTTGATTGACTAATGCCGACTCGAAGCAGAAGCTCAGTGCCTTTATATTTGTCCAGCACCACCTTGCTTAATTTCTCTAAACCCAGCCCTGTCTTAGCTGATATGCACACCGCATCGGAAAACACTGTTTGGAGCGTTTCGAGGTCGTCGATTTTTTTTACTGCGTCAATTTTGTTAAACACCTCCAAGGTGGGCTTTTCCGCACAGCCTATTTCCGCCAGAACCTTATTTACTGATTCTATCTGTCCAGACGCCTCTGGATTGGATACGTCAATTATATGTAAAAGCAAGTCGGCATTGATGGCTTCTTCCAGTGTCGCCTTGAACGAGGCGACCAGATGGTGAGGCAGATTTTTTATGAAACCCACAGTATCGCTCAAAAGAGCCTCGGCACCACCAGCCAGAATCCATTTTTTTGTCCGTGTATCCAGTGTTGCAAAGAGTCTATCTTCCACTACCACCCCTGCATTGGTAAGTGTATTTAAAAGCGTGCTTTTGCCTGCGTTGGTATAGCCGACCAGACCTACTTTAAACTGGCCTTTTCGTCCATCAATTTCGCGAATCTTGCGCTTATCAATAGTGGTAAGCTCGCGTTTGAGTTCTGCAATCCGCTTATTGACCAGCCGGCGGTCGATTTCCAACTGCTGTTCCCCCGGGCCTCTGGTGCCGATGCCGCCAACCACGCCTGCCGCCGTTGCCCCGCCGGCACCAGCTACGGTGTCCAAATGCGACCACATCCGCGTCAACCGGGGATATGTATATTCCAACTGAGCCAGTTCCACCTGCAGCTTAGCCTGTTTTGTCTTTGCTCTGGTCGCAAATATGTCCAGAATTAATTCACTGCGATCCAGGACCTTAGTCTTGGTAATCTTTTCGATTTCATGGATTTGACGCGGCGACAACTCATTATCAAATATTACCACATCGGCTCCGAAACGTCTCGCTCTCTTGGCGAGTTGCTCGGCTTTTCCTTTGCCTATATATCTGCCGGGATGCAATTTACGGATTTTCTGCTGCAGCCTGTCTACTACAATCGCTCCGGCACTTTCAGCCAAAGCGGTAAGTTCGATTAAATCATCTCCCTGGTTGCGGCCGTGCAGGATAGCGGCCACCAGTATTGCACGTTCTTTTCGGACCTTTAGGGTCTGGCGCAATTTTTCCAAGTAAATTTCCCCAAATCAGAAAATATATTCTGTTTTTACTGTTTATGACGTAGAAAACCGTATTTTCTGTCCGGCCGAGAACAATTTATGTCAGCTGGTGTGTATATTCGCGAACACATTATGTCGGCTGGTGTGTATATATTAGTATATTTTCTGATTTTTCTCAATAAAAGCGTCATATAAATATTTCTGCAAGGGTTTTTGGGGATTCCAGGGCACAATATGATGTATAACGCAAATAGATGCAGGGCACAATATGATGTAAAGCAGAATTGATGTATAGGACAATATACGGCAAAGCACACAATAATGTATGTTGGGGGCCAAGATAGGCACAATATACTGTGGGTGAGATTGGCGGGGGAATTTTCGGGGCGGCTGTAAATGTGGGCTTTGCAGGAGAAATTATAATTGGAAAATCAGGGGATTTTCAGGGTGAGATGAGGAAATTTTTGACAAAAAAACGCAAAATTTTTAACAAAAAGATAAGGAAAATGAAATTTTTGCTGGAAAAAATAAAAAAAATGAATAAAATGCTGCAAAAAGTTGCAAAAAATGATATATGAATTACTATTGAGCTACCGCGAGGTAAAAAACGCGGCAGTTTGATTTTGGGGAGTTTTTACCCGCCTCCGGCGGGTAACTTTTTTCTCCGGATTGACAGCCGTAAGGTAGCGGCAGAATATTAAAATAATGTGTTAAATTTTTTCGGACGAATAAATATAGTGTTGTTTGGTTTGGCGCTTGTAATTTTATAAATGTTTGAAAGGGTTCCTGTTAGATGTTGAAAGTGAAATCACGTACTGGCGAGTCCGTACAGCAAATGATGAGACGGTTTAAGAAGCTGTGCGAAAAAGAAGGTTTAATCAGAGATATGAAGCGCAATACGTATTATGAAAAGCCTTCGGAAAAGAACCGCCGTCGTATGCGCAAGGCCCAGCGAGCTACAGCCTTCAACAGCTTTTCATAATCCCACCCACTTAGCTATCATCCGAGCAGAGTCAGAAACCTGCTCGGTTTTTATTTGGGCACCGGCCAGAAGACCCAGTCGTCCTCATTGGTGACCCAAATTTTACTGCCTCTTTCGTCCAGAACAAACCGGCCGCCGCCATCATCGGTAAAATTACCACCGATACTATATAACAGGAAACTGTCATCTGTTTTTTTATAAACGAAAGGTTTATTATCACTGAAACTATCTATCGGAAGTTTCTTAAGGAAGCCAGCGGTTACGAGCTGTTCTAAATTCTCAGGATAATATCCGGTATCCTGATTGTATCTTAGTACAGCTATTATTGTTAAAACAGCTTCAACCTCACCTTTGTTTGCATATTCCTGTCTGGATAATTTACTACAAGCGGGAACAAGAATTTCCAGTAATATGTTTCCCCTGATTATTTCGGCAGCTTCCTCTTCAACATCTATCGCCTCTGAATGAAGCTGACCGGGGGTTTTCTGAGCCATTCTGTCCCAGAAGGCATAAAAACACTCGGTCATTTCTTTTGTTTGCTGCTTATTTGGATGAGTGAATAAAATATGCAGTGAGGTGGTCAATGGTTTCACGAATATTTTATCTAAATCTCCTAATGATATAATTCGCCGAAGTCCTTTAAGATAAAGATGATCGCGTCCGATACGGTCTTCGGTAAAACACCTCTGAATTTCATCATACATAAACATTTTTTCAGCATCAAAACTTATAACGAAATCTTCGTCGGCAATTATTTCTTCAAAATCTCTCTTCAGCGCAGCTAATATGGCTGAATTTATTTTGTACTCGCTAACAACTCCGCGAAGTTGCTGAACTGCAAAAGCTTCAAACGCTATTCCTACAAGCTGTTCAACGAGGGTCTTATTCCCTTTTAGATGTTGGCCCAGACGATAGCAGGCTTTTATGTCGTCAAAAGCATCTTCATATCTGCCTTCTTCGGCGTTTATCAACGCCCGCCAGCGCAAGGCGTAAGCCAACCTGCGAAAGCCGGCAAGATTCGGCAGATGAATTGACATCACTTCGTCGATGTTTTTCCCACCCCTATATTCCCACCAATAATACGGCTTCTTTGAGCCGGCGATAACCAGGTCGAGAATATTCTTATTGTCGGCAAGCCATTTTTTCATAACCTGTTTTTCTTCTGAAGTCGCTCTTTCGTACTTTGATACAACAAGGTTAGAGTCACCTACCAATGATGCTTCGTACAGCTCAATCGCCTTTTCGTATAAAGGGGCTGCGTTAAGGTTTTCGTCAGCCGTCGGTCGAGTCAAACGGTTAAGCTGTTCAACGTAATTGGTTGTGACGGCCGGTTTGCCGGTCAAGAACCAGGCAACATAGACGATAAGACACAGGATTAAGATGCCTGTGGTTTGAAATCCCCTTGCAACAAGAGTGCGCCAAACTGGGCGACAGCGTTTTTTGGCCCGGCGCAATAAAACGGCCAGGAGTTTGACATCACCGAATTCGGCTATCAGAAGCTTTGCCTTTTGCTCTTTTTGCTCGTCGGTTGCGCATTCTTTTAGCTCGTCTTGAAAGTGCGATATTAGTTCGGCGGCTACATCAGCCTGCACCTTTTTGCGGTAGCGCATCTTTTTAACTACCTGCTTTATAAATTCAGCGACACATACCGGCAGATGTTCAAAGTTCAGGTCTTTGACAGCGATACTTCTTTTGAATCTCATCAAATAGCCTCACGCATTCGCGGGGATGTTATACCATAGCTAAAAATTTCTAAATTCTCAATAAATAATCAATCCTGCACCGGCCAGAAGACCCAGTCACCCTCATTGGCCCACTTCTTAACTTTGCCTTTGTCGTCCCGAACAACCCGGCCGCCGTCATCTGTGAAATTTTCGCCGACACTATACAGTAGAAAACTGTCATCTGTTTTTTTATAAACCAATGGTTTATTACTGAAACTATCTATCGGGAGTTTCTTAAGGAAGCCGGCGGTTACGAGCTGTTCTAAATTATCAGGATACTCTCCGGTATCCTGATTGTATCTCCGTATAGCGATTATCACCAAAGTCGCTTCAACATCAGTTTTATTTCGATAACTTATTTCGCATATCCTTTGAATCGGCTTTGCCAGAAGTTCCAACAGTATGTTACCTTTGATGATTTCAGTACCTTCTTTTTCAATATCTATTGGTTCTGAGTGAAGCTGACGGGGGGTTTTCTGAGCTATCTTTTCACAGAAGGCATAGTAACTGTCAGCCATCTCGATGCTTTGCTGCTTATTGGGATGGGTGAATAAAATATGCAGTGGTGTATTCAATAATTTCTCAAATATCTCATAATCTGGTGGGACTAAACCTCCAAATGACCTAATTTGTCTAAGTCCTTCAATATAAAGATGCCCACCGCCAAAACGGTCTTCTGTAAAACACCTCTGAATTTTATCATATATAAACAATTTTTCCGCATCCAAACTTATTACAAAATCTTCGTCGGTAAACATCTGTTCAAAATCTCTCCGCAGCGCAGCTAATGTAGTGGAATCTATTTTGT
>CAZTKW010000228.1:3601-5974 GCA_964614315.1 uncultured Pirellulales bacterium | reverse complement strand
ATTTTCATGCCATCTCTGTCTGCAAGCAAAACTTGATTTTAATTTCTCTGTGTTCGAAAGTCGTTCCAACAGTTCTATATAGTCTTTACCTTCACTTCGCAGGGATGTCCGTACGGCAAGTTCGGCTTCAAAGACGCTGGTTTGTTCCAGGTCCTGCTGCTGTAAAGAAAGTGCCGAAAGCAGCAGCGACCCGACAATGTTTTCTACTATGGGAAGCACCTTTACAGTTTTCTCAAACCCCCTGGGGTCGTATCTTCTTTGCAAAAAAGCGGCTGACAAAATCAACTCTAAATTTCCCTGGCGATAGTTCTGTGTGAGTGTTTTTACTAAGGTCTCCAGTTGGTTTGGGTCTTCCGGGCCGGTCAACTTTATTTTTTCGATTGCTGCCGAGATTGGCAGCAATCTATCGGAAAGAACTTTAAATGTATCGAGTTGTTTGATTGCCTCGGCTTTATAAGTTGGTTCTGTTCGGGCAAGCAGCGCCAGTACTTTGCCTCTAAGCAATTTTCTATGGGACAACGCATACGGTTGTTTTGCTAAGTCTATTTTGGCAAGAATGTCCTTCAATATGCTGTTCTTTTCCGGCTGGTCGGAGGAGAGTGCGAGGTAATAATCAATTTCGCATTTGTTCAGAGTTGTTAAATAAAAGTCGGTGGATAATTTTCGCCACAGACCGGTTTGGCCGTATCTCTCATCCCAATCGGCGCCTTGATAATCCTCTATTTTCTTTTTTAGATTTTGCTGGTCCTGGGCAATTGCCTGCAAATGGCCGATGGTAGTTCTTGCATTTTGTCGAAGATTACTTTTGTCTTTGGGGCTTAGAAATTTATCGTTTAACTCATAACCCATCCGCACTTCGAAGCTCTCCTGCATGAATGAACCAACAGTCTGCCTTGCCATCCCGGCAAGTCTTTTAATATCCTTGGCATCCGGCGGCACGTCGGCTGAACTTATCGGTGAAAACAGAAAAAAAAGAAAAAGAGTCACCAAAATTTTGCCCATGTGTTTAGCTGTGTTGTCCATCGTATAATCACTCCGTCATTGGTAATGTTATATCAGTAAGTCCTACACCGGAAAACAGATTATATATTTTCGTCAGATAGTCCCATTTAACTTCCGGCTCGCAGATGATTTCTACAGGGTCACTGACGAATCTTTTTTGCGCAAGCATGCATTCCCGCATTTTCTCCATCAATACAGCCAAATCCGCTTCGAGTGTCTGGTTTTCTATTTGGACTGTTTCCATCCGGCCTATCCGCACGCTGCAGCCAGTCTCGGAGGCGAAGATATGTATGAGCAGTGGTTCAGGTTTGCCGGGCCTGTGTTCCAGGGCCTGTGCGGCTGGCAGTTGAAAGCCGAGAAAATTTTCTTCCGGTCTCCACTTCGCTGATACCAGAAAAAATATCAGCAGAAGAAAAATCATATCTATCATCGGCGCCATGCGCATAGTGCTGTAGCGTCGGCGACCGGAAAAAGTCCTGTTCAAAATATCCTGTTGCATATTGTCGGATTGCATTTTTTATTATTCCGTTGCTAGGTCATTATACTGGAAAATATATTGCAATTACCAGCAAAATCATCGCATTTTTACCTCTGTAGTTACTTTCCAGTCCTCGAGTGCATCCTTACTGCCCCGGCATTGCTCACCGAAGAAGGATTTTTAAGTAAGCTGCGAACAGGTTCAATGTCGATGTTGAACCTGGGTGCAAAAGCGTCACTGTTCATATAGTTCAGTAGGCTGTAAAGCATTTGTTGTGCGACTGGGCGTTTTTCAAGGTCACAGCGCAGGTCGATGCTACAGACAAGAAGTTTACCTTTGCCGATTCTGGCCTCGAAAATAAGACCGAGTTTGCGATTAGTATTCCAGTCATCGATGACCTGTACTATCGGCCGAAATTCCGATGCAAAATCATCGAGGACCATAAATCTGGATTTGGTTACAAGGTCCCACCATTGCCAGTTGCTGTGGAATTCCGTGGGGAATTTTGCAAGTGCCGGGTGTTCGGGGTTGCACAGGATTCCCAGTGTGTGCGGAGGCTGTCCATTCGTCCACGCCGTGTTCCAGAAAATTGTCGTAAAACCGGCGGGAATATTACTATCAATGGCATCCAAAGGCGGCATAAGCAAAACTTTCGTACCCGTTTTCAGGGCGGTCAATACTTCCTCTCCTAAATCTTCGGCAATTAACAGGTTCTTTGGCGCTTTCGTATCCAGGCTGGCCGGGTATACCCAGATATCCCAGTGGTTTGTAAAGGGCGTATCTTTTATGGATATACTTACTACCAGCTTTGTCGGAACGGCTATATTAGCCAGTGGCGCTTCAATCTTTCCCAACCCCGTGCCGTTACCGATAGGAATTGTGAGCGAAGGCAA
>CAZTKW010000228.1:0-3591 GCA_964614315.1 uncultured Pirellulales bacterium | reverse complement strand
AACTTCCCTGATGCTGCTTCACGGCCGTCGGGGTAGCTAACAGACCAGAGAGTGATTGCGTTCTGGATTGGTGCCGGTCCGAAATGAGCGATTTCAGCATCGGCGCTGAATGTCTCGGTCGTGGTCCATATACGTTTTTTCATTCGCAAAAGCGGGACAGTTTCACTGCAGAAACGTTTAAACTCTTCCGGCCTGATATAACCCTTCGAATCCCAAAAGGCATCAAGAACTCCAACCAGCGCCGTCCCCTGACCGGGAAAATCATGAATATCCAGAAGTTGAAATCCTCCGAAGCTCGGTGTACGAAGAGCCGACTCGATTTCTTCCTTGTATAGCTCTGCCTGAAGTTTGCCTGAGGCCATCAAAAAATCGTCAGCCTCATCCAGCATGTAGTGACGCACGAGAGAATCGCGAAAAATCTCGAAGTTGCTTGCCCGAAGGACGCCGATATATTTCCGGGTTTCTCTGAAATTGGGATACGCACACCACTGGCCGATTTCGTGACTTACCAGCGGAGCGTCATACTTTTTGACAAAGCTCCGGTAGTCTGTAACTGTTTCCGGCGGCTTCGCGTTAAACCGGCTCGTAAGACCTGCTCCCCACAGATGCCCACGAGGATTATGGTCGCTGTGATACTGGCTTTCCGGGATGATTGGCCAGCCGGCCCCGCTCGTATAGACCCGCCGGGAGTCCTTGTCTTTCCAGTAGTTAATCAGGTTACTGAGAAATTGTCTTTGATTACTGCCCCCGGGTTCATTCCCGTAAGCAAGCATACAGAAGGAAGGATGATTACCATAGCTCTGTAAAATACGGTCGCTTTCGGCGTAAATAAACTTGTCAATGGGTTTGCCGTCGCCTACTGTTGACCATGTAGCGCATTCGACCTGAAGTGCGAATCCCATCCGGTCGGCTGCATCGAATGCCGCCTCAGGTGGGCACCAGGAGTGGAAACGCATATGGTTGAGGCCATGGGCCTTTGCAATCTGAAAAATCCGCAGCCATCCCTCCACATTCATATCTGGATATCCGGTCAGCGGGAAAATACAGCACTCAAGTGTACCGCGCAGGAAAACAGGGCGGTCGTTGATGATAAATTGTGTGCCCTTTGTACCGAAGTTGCGCATCCCAAACGTAACGGCCTGTCTGTCGTCAAATGCGATTTTTTCTACTTTGCCTGCAACCGAGACTGTCAGCTTGTACAATGCCGGAGAAAACTCGTCCCACAGCATTACGCCATCACCCATATCATAATCTATCTCAATGGTTGTCTCATCTCCGGAAGTGGTGAATCCTGCAGTTCCTGGCTCGACCGTGTGCTTTCGGTCGGTATTCCAACTTTCTGCTCTGACCGTGATTGTTCCAGCGGCGTCCCTGCCCGTGGTATTGCCGATAGTAATGTGCAGCCGGGCCGATTTGTTCTTCAGGTCGGGATAAACTTGAATGTCTTTGACCCAAACCGGGTCGGTTGCCTGAAGTTCGATGCGCCCGATTATACCGTTCCAGTTCGTCTGAGTATGGTCACTGATTGAGTGAGCGTTTATTCCGACGTCATATTTTATTGAGTTGTCCACTTGAAGAGCCAGCAGATGTTTACCGGGTGTTATCAATTTGCTGAGGTCGTATTGCTGCGGGGTACACAGACTGTCCTCTATACCGGCGGCGACGCCATCCACCCAAACCCTTGTTTCCCAGTGACTGCGTTCCAGGAAAAGGACGATTCGTTTCCCTCGCCAGTTTTCAGGAATATCGACCTGTCGCTGATACCAGGCGGGCCCTATATAATGTTTCAGAGGAGTCAGCCAGAATGGAATCTTCACAGAACCGGCCTGTCTGTACTTTTCGTATTCAGGCTCGGTAAACCATGAACGGTTGACAATCAGACCTGTCCATTTCGTAGCGGTGGAAATATCATCGCCATAGCCGTTCTCTACCATAGACCCGGGCAGCTTGATGTTGTCGGAAAGTTTGTTCTCATACCATTTTTCTTTTTCGCCGACATTCTCCCTGTCCGGTCGAAAAAACCATTTGCCAGCTAAAGACAGTACCTCCCGCTTTTGGTCTGGACGGACTGTTGACAGCGAAACCTGTTTTGCTGATGTTTTGCCGGTTATACATATAACCATTCCAGCTGATATTATTACCGTTGACCGTATAATCTTATTCATCAATTTCCCTGTCATATACTTCTGCCTAACTTTCATCAGTTCAGGATATTTCTTATCCGCGTCTTTGTGCATTTACTATCGGTTTGTAAGGCTGTCTTACTGCCCTAAACATAAGTCAAGAACCGCCAACCGCAAATTCAGAGCCTCTTTGCAGGGCCTTGGTATTGACCGGCAATGTCTGGTGATAGCGCTTTGCAAGAACATCGGCCAAATTCTCTGCTGCCGCATCGTGTCCGAACAATCTGCGCTTCTGTAAATACGCACCAATCGCTACCATATTCGCCGTTTTCTTATTGCCTAATTCCACGGCCAATGCGTCGGCGGGCACTGCTAATACCTCGATGCCTTCAGCTAATTTGTCGGGTGCTTTATCAATCAGCGAGCTGTTGTAAATCAGCAGCCCGCCGCTTTTAATTCGCCCGGCGAATTTGTTAAGAGAGGCCTTGTTCATTGCGATTAGCGAGTCGGGTTTACTAACAAGGGGGGAGGCGATTTTTTTTTCTGAGATAACAACCATACAATTAGAAGTGCCGCCCCGAACCTCGGCGCCGTAGGCGGGCATATAAGTTACTTCTTTGCCGGCCTTCATCGCCGTTTGGGCCAGCAGCCTGCCTGCAAGTATTATTCCCTGGCCGCCAAAACCGGCAATGATAACTTCTTCACAAAAATGGTTTGTGCTCATTGGCTTAACTCAAAATTCTTCAGACACCCAAGCGGGAAAACTTTGGTCATCTCTTTTTCTATCCATTCATTTGCCTTGGCCGGTGTCATCCGCCAGTAAGTCGGACAGGGGCTGAGCAGCTCAACCAGCGACAGTCCCTCGGCCCCGTTGACCTGCAGTTCAAAGGCGTGCTTGAGAGCCTTTTTGGCTTTGCGGATTTGCGCTGGATTATGTAATGAGCAGCGCTCGATATAAATTGCACCGGGCAAAACTGCTAACAGTTCTGATATTTGCATCGGGTAGCCTTCACCCGTTTTCTGTCGTCCCTGTGGCGTTGTTGCTGTAATCTGCCCAAGAAGTGTCGTCGGCGCCATCTGTCCTCCGGTCATCCCGTAAACAGCGTTATTAATAAACACCACCGTGATTTGTTCGCCCCTGTGGGCGGCGTGAAGGATTTCCCCCGCACCTATAGATGCCAGGTCGCCGTCGCCCTGGTAGGAAAAGATTATCTTATCAGGGTTGGTTCTTTTCATACCTGTCGCCACCGCCGGTGCTCTGCCGTGTGCCACCTCCACCATGTCCACATCAAGATAATCGTATGCCAGTACCGCGCAGCCCACCGGCGCTATACCGATGGTTCGCCCGCGTATGTCTAACTCGTCAATTACCTCCGCCACCAGTCGATGAGCAATTCCGTGTCCGCATCCCGGACAGTAATGTGTCGGGTAATCTTTAAGTGTTGGCGTTCGCTTAAATACTGTCTTC
>CAZTKW010000227.1:4637-5990 GCA_964614315.1 uncultured Pirellulales bacterium | reverse complement strand
CACTAAATACATAACAACCATAGCAGTACCCTGAATTAAAATATGAATCACTAACCTCATTGTTGGTTTACTGCCTGAAGATTTCTCTCCGCCAATTCCTTCCCAGGTGTACCTTAACCCTCCCGCAACTCTGTCAAATATCATGTCGCCGGGGCGTAAACCAATTTTATCGAATTCGAATTCTTTTGGCTCTACGGGTTCATTTACCATCTTGTTGGTTAATACCGCTTTTTGTTTTGATATCCTTTTTGAATTGCTCCGGTTATCTTCATAAGTTAAAGACACTTCTTTCATTACAAACACATTCCCGATTTGTTCATAGTCTAATTCCCAGTGTGTTGTAGTTAATGCGCTTGATGCCATAAACTCCAATATGTTGCACCCTTTGGACAAATCAAATACATATGTGTTTATAATATCACCGACTTCTCCGGTTTTCATGCTTACCTCAAAAGTAACAACATCGCCGTCGCGTGTAATAGTTGTTCCCGACATTGTTGGAGCATTTTCATAAAAAAACCGCATCCTTTCGGGTATGGGAATTATTGGAATTTCTTCCAGAATAGCCATCGGGTCGAATGCGTCACTTTGAAAATTTCGAGGTAACTTATTCTCTTCCGTAACAAGCAAAGTACGCGGAGAGTTGCTATATTTTGAGCCATAATCTAACCGATACTGGTAGTCGCCTTTGACAATACCGGAGTGGTTAAAAGATTCTAATCTATACGTTTCGTCGTCTTTGCGTTCGGTTCCTTCGTGTATTTGACCGGCCCACCTCGTTGCTCCAAAATCCCGGTCAACCAGAAACTCAAACTCTTTCTTCTTATTTAATTCGCTTTGGCTCCCTTCATCTCCGGTTATTATTGTAGTTGTGATAATTGCCTCGCCATGCCATGTCCTCAGATGCTCCATAGTCGTCTCGTAACCGTCGGCAATTAGTTTGAGAAGTTCAATATCTCCTTCTATAATTGCACCTGCAGGTTTTGGTAATGCTAAAAGCAATACAAGAGCGCAAAGACAAAAAATCCTTTTCAGTGGTAAACAAGGTGTAGTTTTACATAGACCTCCTAAATGATTAATTGCGCCCACTATGCATTCCTTTCATTCAATCCCGCTTCTCCGCAGATTAGTTTCTCTTCCTTACGTCTTCGATTTTTTCAAGAACAGCTTCATCAAAAACTTCATCATCATATGTTGGATTGCTGGTAAACTTCAGTTTTTCTATGTTGACCCTGTTCGGGTCCGTTCCATCGCATTTGGCTATAGAAGCTTCATCGAAGAAAAACAAACACACACTGACCGATGACGAACTTTCCGCCCACAAATCAATTCGGTGCTCCATAAATGTCATAG
>CAZTKW010000227.1:0-4627 GCA_964614315.1 uncultured Pirellulales bacterium | reverse complement strand
GTTTTCAAAATCTCCGCTTTCGGAATAAAAGGCCTGGTATGTGCCCTCATCTATGGCGATTGCAGTCGGAATAATAAATAAATACCCCTCTGGTATTTTAACTACAGCCGATTGACCGTTCTCAACTTCTACTCTGGCTCGTTCGTAGGCCATTTCCAAAACCTTCTTTTCAGTAGGGCTTAATTGCACTATATCACCCCTCTCTTTTATAAAACTGGATATTAGCAAAACGATAAAAACCAAGATTATAAAAAGGACGATGCAGGCTGTAATTTTCTTTTTTTTATTACAGGCAAAAAGCCTAAAGACATGTCCCGTGCTTTTGAGCAATTCTGGTTCTTGCATTTTATCTTTCCCTTTATTCTCTGATTATACTATTTTCCCGGAAAAAATCCTAACACTTTTCAAATTCTGGATTATCCTACTCCAATATACCCTCTCTTCTGAACTTTCTCATTGTTAGCCCTGAATTTCCTTTATCTTTCCTCCTCGAGCGCACCTCAATCTTTCTCTTGAGTCTTGCATCTGCCCTCTTAACTTACCCATTTTAACATTTTAAACAGACTCATTTTGAGAGACGAATTTTGCCCCGTAAAATCTTACCTATTTTAACATTGAAAGAGGTACTTGTATCGGGTGTGCAATTTTTACAAAAAACACACAATAAAACGTACCATTTTGTAACTTTTTTTTCAATTTCTCCGCTTTTTGTTCATTTTTTCGTCTTTTCTTTGTCATTTTGTGACTTTTTTCGACTTTTTTTAAACCCCCACCCCCATTTTTACCCCAAAATCAAGGGTGACAAAAATCCACCAACCCGCATTTTTACGAGACCTGCCACGATGTATCAAATCCGGCGCTTGCAAATCTCGGACTTTCGCCGCTTCCGGATCTGTCCGGTGGTACGGACCTGATTACCGAGCAGTATTCTGCATCTCGTTATTTCCACGTTGAGAGGACATTTTCTGAATTTATGTTGTCCGGCTACGCCCAGGCTGGTGGAGCTGCCACAAATGCCGAATTCAAGGCTCTGAGCGGAATCGGGTGGGTGGCCAAATGCCAGGACTGCCATATGAGAGACGGCGTCGGCAAGGCCTGCAACAAGAGCAAGGGCATATTTCGTCCCAGCGGCAGCGATGAACACCCGAATTCGGGCGTGCCTATCCACGATATGACCGGTGGCAATGCCTGGATATCCTACATTCTCGGAACACTTGACCCTGCCGGCGCAGCTTACGACCCGTGCAATACCCAGATACTTGGAAAAGGACCGGCGGTTTTGACGCTTGACCTCGATGCAGGTGAAACACCCAAACTAAACGGCGCCGAACTTATAGCAGGCGCCGAAAGAGCAAAAGACCAGTTGAGAACCGCCGCCACCATAAAGAATTTCAATTATGATGCGGATACTGGTGAACTGTCGTTCCGGATTGTGAATAATACACCTCATAAACTGATTTCCGGTTTTCCTGAAGGCAGGAGAATGTTTATAAACATCAAGGCTTATGTCAACGGTTGTCTCAAATACGAAGTCAATCCCTATGATAACGGTGTAGGTACATTGAAAGGTCTTCCTAATGCTCCCGGTTCGCCGGATTTGGCACAGACAGAGGTTTATGCTGACGAATTGGTTTATGAAGTGCACCCAAAGAGTGACCTTACCGGTGAAGATGAGACATTCCACTTTGTCCTTGCCACCGGCCGATATAAGGACAACCGCATACCGCCAAAGGGCTTTGACATTGCCGCCGCTTCAGAGCGTTTATGTGAACCAGTATGGCATGGCCAGAGCGACCCTGACTACTTCACCGCAGATGAGTATGCCGGCGGATATGACGATGTGAACCTTACCGTACCTCAGGCTGCTGACTATGTTGAGGTATCATTGTACTATCAGGGCACATCGCGGGAATACGTTGAATTTTTGCGGGATGAAATAAACGGTATAAGCAATACTCTTTCGAGCCCTGCTCCCTCGGGTGAACCGAATGCCTATGTTATTCAAAGTGACCCTTTCTTTAACCAGTTGAAGGAATGGGGTAATACTATCTGGGACCTGTGGTATCATAATCACGGCCTGGACGGCAGCGGGGTTTCTGTTGATGCAATCGTGCCTTTTGAAATGACTAAGGCAAGCCTGGGCAGCGAGCCTGTCCAGCCGGCGGCGGATTTCGGCGGTGAATGCGGTGTGGATTTCGCTGACTTCAGGATTTTTGCATCATATTGGTTGAATGAATGTGTTGCTGGTTCGTGCGGGCCGGCAAATCTGGATGATAGTGACAATCTTGTTGATGGGTCTGATTTGGATATATTTACCGATAGCTGGCTATGGGGTAAGTGAGATATATCTTCAAAAGACTTTTGATTCATTGAAGCCAGCCGCACCGGAAAGTGGAAAGCGGTTATTTCAAAGGCGCGAAAAACCTTTTCAATCTCGGCTGATACTTGTCGGTGATATCGAACGAACCGATTAGGGCATTTGCCTTGCCGACTATTACTTTTCTTTCGACTAATCCAAAGAATCTTGAATCTTTGCTGTTGTCCCTGTTATCACCCATAACAAAGTAGTTGTCCGGTGGTATTGTAATCGGCCCGAAACTTCGCCTTGCCGGAATCGAAGGGGTGCTCATAACCGGATGAGTTCGGCCGTCCAAATCTTCCATCGCAAATACTGAATGGTTCTTCAGGTTATTGGACAGATACTCTGTGTATTTCGAATCGATTGTTGTATAGTCAACGGGCCGGCCATTTAGAAAAAGTGTATTGTTTTTCATCTCGACTGTGTCGCCTGGCACAGCTATTACCCTCTTGATTAATCGAGTCCGGCCTTCAGGAGAAAAACAAATTATGATATCACCTCTGTCAGGGTCAGACCATTTTGCCAGCCGATACAGGGTAAGGGGGAATCTCAGGTCATACGCTACTTTATTCACATAGACCAAATCACCTTCTAGTATGGTTGGGTTCATAGAGCCACTGGGCACCCAGTTCCAATCTGCCAGGCTGGATTTGACGGGTATTACTATAAAAACGATGATAAGAACTGTTATCCGCCACTGAATCCAGGTCCGTCGAATAAAATCCGCAGCTTTGTGTTTTTTCATTTTTCCCTCAATAGTTTTCTATTATTTGACAATTTGTTTTATATACGTCAATTTTTTAATCGGTGTTCATTTATTTATCCTTTACGGCCTTTTTGACATAACAAGCAGGTGTCACAGGTCCGGTTATGACATTTGTCAGCCGCTTAGTTACAGGTCTATGGGGCCGTTTTGATTTCGGCGGAATCGTCTTTAAGCGACTGCTTAATCTTGTCGATATAAATAAGGGTAGAAGCAAAAGAATTTTAGAGGTAATAACAATGGAAAAAACCAGGGAAAAAAGAGCAGAACAGAGGCTGAGTTACCATTGGTTTATTCAGTACGCCGACAATGTTAAGCAGCCGCTTTCACAGGGACGTATGGTTGACGTCTCGAGTTCAGGTGCGGCATTTCTTTGTTTTGCCGATAAAAGCTGTCCGCAGTTAGGCAAGCTGGTAGCCACGCGCTTTAGCGTGCCCGACTTTGATTCAGACAAACCTTTCGATGCAGCAAGTTTCAGCCGCATCGGTCGTGTCTGCCGTGTTGATAATGTAAACAGCTCACTGCGTCGTATTGCAATCCAATTCGCCAGGCCGCTGCCTTTCAAACCCGGTGAGCAGAACATCGGCGAGTATGACAGGACTTACAAATTGGTTACTGAAAGCGACGGTATGACAGCCGCTATGTCAACTCAATTTGCCTCGGAAAACAATTATAAGCCGAGTGCAGAATAAAATTCGCGCTGAAAAATACAGCCTATCAAAATCGGTAAAAAAATTAGTTTTTGTGAGTCCGCCGATTAAAGCATTCAATTTATCCCCGTCGTTTTATTTAATTTTCATTTCCGCGAAAGTCGGTTTTGTTTTTTAGAAACGGCCTTTTTATAATCCTCAAGTTGGGACGGCTGCTATTTTAATTATGATAAGATGTTGCCAGTAAATAGTAGTTCTGATATTATCTGATAGCTAATTTGACCGCATAATTTTGTGTCAGGCCGGATATGGCGGTTAGTGATTAAAATCAATAAAGGAATTCTGAAATGTTGAAAGTGGGTATTTTGGGATTTGGCTTTATGGGGCGCATGCACTACCAGTGCTGGAGAGAGCTGGAAGGAGCGCAGGTTGTTGCCATTTGCGAGACAAATCCAAATATAGTGGAAGATTCCGCCAAGGCGGTGGGTAATTTCGAGGGCGCTGCGGCAGATGCGGATTTCAGCAGTCTCAAGCTTTATGCCGATTTCGAGAAAATGCTGTCGGATACGGAGATGGACGCTGTTTCGATTACCCTGCCGACATATATGCACAAAGACTATTCCGTCAAGGCGCTGGAAGCCGGGGTAAACGTATTGTGTGAGAAGCCAATGGCTCTGACAACAGCCGACTGTGAGCAAATGATAGCGGCAGCCGAGACCAGTGGCAAGGTTTTGTTCATCGGGCATTGCCTTCGCTTTAGCCCGGCATATGCCAGGGTCAAAGAGATTGTTGCCGAGGGGACATACGGCAAAGTATTGACGGCGATGTTTCAGAGGCTTGGGTCGGTGCCGACGT
>CAZTKW010000226.1:3590-6018 GCA_964614315.1 uncultured Pirellulales bacterium | reverse complement strand
GTTCGTGCGGGTCGCTCCCCTGCGAGGTGGAGGGGTCGCCGGATGGGTGCGTGGGTGACGGCACTATCGGCTCAAGCGAGCGATATGAGCGGGTGGCTATTGATGGCACTGCCGGGCGCGGTTTATCTCGGTGGTATGCCGGAGGTTTGGATAGCGATAGGGCTGTTTGCGGGGACGGTCCTTAACTGGAAGCTGGTTTCTGGTCGGCTTAGAGTTTATACGCAGAAGACGGATACGATAACCCTGCCGTGCTTTTTCGAGGAGCGTTTCGGTGACCCGACGGGGCTTTTGCGTGTGGTTTCAGCTATAATCATCCTGATATTTTTTACGATATACGCATCGAGCGGGCTGGTGGCGACGGGTAAGCTGTTCGAATCGAGTTTCGGGGTCGAATACAAGATGGCGGTGGTGCTGGGGGGCGGTATAATAATCGCATATACTTTTTTGGGTGGCTTTATGGCGGTTTGCTGGACGGATTTATTCCAGGGTATGCTGATGGTTGTGGCGGTGGTGGTGGTTCCTGTATTAGGGTATCGAAGTATCGGGGGGATGGAGGCGATAAGAGAGGCGGTAAAGCTAAAGGGGGTGTCACTGAGTTTGATACCTGCTGGGGGAGGGAATTCGGCATTGATTATAATATCGTCAGTTGCGTGGGGTCTTGGTTATTTCGGTCAGCCGCACATCCTGACGAGGTTTATGAGCGTTAAATCGGTGGGCAAACTGAGGGGGTCGATGAGGATAGCTGTTGTGTGGGTTTTTATCTCCTTGAGCGGGGCGGTGGCTGTGGGGTTTATCGGTGTGGGTATGTTTGATAATCTTAGCGGCGGTGAGGAGGAGAAGGTTTTTATCTATATGATAGGGGAGGTGCTCGGGCCGTGGATGGGGGGAATGATGTTAGCGGCGATACTGTCGGCGATAATGTCGACGATAGATTCGCAGCTTCTTGTTAGCTCGTCGGCACTGACGGAGGATTTTTATCAAAAGGCGATAAAAAAAGAGGCAACGGAAAAAGAAATTATTATGGTGGGGAGGGGGTGCGTGATTATAATTTCGGCAGTTGCGCTGGTGCTTGCACTTCGGCCGAACGATACGATTTTAGGGATAGTTGCCTACGCATGGGGCGGTTTCGGTGCGGCGTTCGGGCCTTTGGTGCTTTTCGGGCTGTTCAGTAGAAAGACAAGCTGGCAGGCGGCGCTTGCGGGGATGGTTGCAGGGACGGTGGTTCTGGTGGTGTGGAAGCAGACGGGATTGAGCGATGTTATGTATGAAATCGTTCCGGGGTTTTTGTGCAACTGCGTTACGATTGTTATAGTGAATATGATGGCGGGGCAGAAGAATAACAAGGTCGTGAAGGAATATGACGAGGTGAACGAGATTATTTCGAGAAGAAAATGAATGTGAATTCGGTCTGTAAAAAAAATATTGAGGTGCAGGTATGAGTAAAAGAGCAGTTGATGTTGTGTTGTTGCCGGGGGAGGCGATGGCGGACAGGACCATCGCAGCGAACAGAGAATTAGTTGAGAAGTTCGGCGAGAAGATAGTTCTGCATAAGGAGAAGTGCCTTCCGCATATTTCACTTGCTATGGGGTGTATCGAAGATGAGGACATTGATGCTATAGGGGAAGTTTTGAAGGGAATAGCAGAGGGAGCGGCTTTGGGGGAACTTCTTGTTGTCGGTATCGAGGTTTCGGAGAATTCACTCGGAGAAAAGGTGTCGATATTTGAGGTTGAAAGGACAGAACAGCTTCAGAGGCTTCATAATGAGGTTATGGAAAAGCTGTTGCCATATTTTAGTTACGATGTGAGCAGCGAAATGATATATGGTAAAGGGGAGGTTGCAGAAACGACTTTGATGTGGATTAAAAACTATTCGGAGAAATCGAGTTTTGTGAAATTTTCCCCGCATATTACAATCGGGTACGGTGAGAGCAGCGGGATGACGTTTCCGATAAAGTTTACGGCGTCGAAACTTGCCCTGTGTCACTTAGGAAACCACTGCACCTGCCGTGAGGTTCTTGTAACCGCTCAATTGTGAAAAAATACTTCAGTTGGATTGTCCACTACGGTTTATAGCGAGGAGAGGGGTAAGAGTTTTTGGATAAATTGTGAAAAAAGGTTGCAATTTTCGGTGTAGGGGGTTAGTATTCTGCAAAAGATGAGGTTTTCAGTAGATGGCTGAATCGACCGGAAATAGCAATAAGGGCAGCAAAACAGCAGTTAGTAAGGCTGTGAGCGGCTTTGTTAATGGCCTCAGTGAGGAGCACCTGATGCTGATTGCCCTGAAATCACAGTTGTACGGCGGGACGTGGGAGCCGATGCTTGACGACCTTCGTAACCGGCTGGCAGGGAAGCCTTATATATTCAAGCTTGCCAACCGGATAAAAGATGATATCGAGCATATAGAAGAGATGCTGGAGTTCGAGACAGA
>CAZTKW010000226.1:0-3580 GCA_964614315.1 uncultured Pirellulales bacterium | reverse complement strand
GGATTATGTGGAATTGCAATAGGGCAGTCGTATCGGGACAGAATAATTAAAGTGGTGATGAAAATTTGAAGGTTTTTTCCATAATTTTGCGAGGAGTTATCAAGATGCTTAAATTACGGTGGAGGCTGTTTTTATTAGTCGGTGCTTTGGTTTTATATTGCGGGGCAAGAGGATTCGGCGGAGAAGGGGGAGTGCCGCATCTTGTTTCGAAGGAACTGCTTACCCATGGCAAGATGGAAAGTGTTTGGGAAGTTAAGGTTCCTATAAAGGGAACGGAGAGTTTGAAGCAGTTAGTTATTCTTGATAATCGCATCTATGCGATTTCAGATAAGAACTATATGGTTTCGTTGAACAGGCAGACTGGTTCAGTAATATTCGGCAGGGAGATTGCACCGGAGGGCTTTCCGATGCTTGGACTTGGGCATTATGAGGATGAGCTTTTTTCGATAATCGGCAATGGAATCATTGAGATTAATCCGGACACCGGAGCGGAGATTCGTTCGGAACGTTTGGCAGTGAGGGCGACATGTCCTGTTGCCCGAAACGGTTCGTATTTTTATATAGCCGGTATTGACAAGCGAGTTCATTGCCTACGTTCGGAAGATAAGGTGCAGCTTTTCGAGGCGGCAGCGGAAAATGATTCAGTAATCACATCAATTGTTGCAGAGGATTCTTTTGTTATTTTTTCAACCGAAGGCGGTAATTTGATAAGAATCAGTCCGGACGAGGCTCGTCTGCGGTGGGAGTTCGAGGCTTCAGGAGGGATTGTTGGGCCGATAATTAAAGACGGAGAGTCATTGTTTATTGCGAGCGAGGATACGAACGTTTATAAGGTTAATATAAATCGCGGCAAGCTTGACTGGAAGTACCAGGCGAATGCGGTTCTTGATGAGGCACCTCGAGTAACGGAAAACGTGGTATATCAGTATGCTCACCAGAGGGGTCTGACGGCGATAGACAGAGAAAGCGGTGAGGGTATGTGGGAACTGGTGGAGGGAGTCGATTTGTTGGCGGAGTGGGGCGGTAAGGCATACGTGATAACCAAGGAGCCGAAACTGATAGTGATGGATAATAAGGCAGGCAAGCAATTGTATTCGGTTAATCTCGAGAGTATCTCGAAGTATGTAAGTAATGTGGTGGATTCGAAGATTTATGTTGGTGATGATTCAGGGAGGATTGCCTGTATAAAGCCGGTCGAATGACAGGCAAGCAACGGGACGATTGGTGGGCAGAGGAGGATGAAATTTGAACGAGGAAGAGTGAAGTGTAAAATTCAACGAATAATAAAAATGTAAAAGTCAAAGTTTTAAAGGAAAGAGATTAACATGGATGTGAAAATTAAGACAGCGTTGGTAAGTGTATCGGACAAGGACGGGGTTGTTGATTTTGCGAAGAAACTGAGCGAGATGGGGGTAAAAATAATCAGTACCGGCGGTACGGCGAAGAAGCTTAGTGAATCGGGTATAAGCGTTGTCGGTATTGAGTCAGTTACCGGTTTTCCGGAAATGATGGACGGGAGGGTCAAGACACTTCACCCGAAGATACACGGCGGATTGCTCGGACTTCGCGACAAAGCCGAACACAAGGCGGCGATGGAGAAGCATAATATAGAGTCGATAGACCTGGTTTGTGTGAATCTTTATCCGTTTGAGCAGACAATAGCCAAGGCCGCCTGTACACTTGAAGAAGCGATTGAGAATATAGATATCGGCGGGCCGAGTATGCTTCGTTCGGCTGCCAAGAATAACAAGTTCGTGACGGTTGTTACAAATCCGGACCAGTACGATAAGGTCATCGAGCAGATGACAGAGAACAATGGAGCGGTGAGCGAGGAGCTTCGAAGCGATTTTGCGCGTGTGGCATTCGGGTTGACGGCTTCTTATGATGCGGCTATCGCAAAATACCTTAACGGCAGGGCGGGGGAAAGATATCCGGAGCGTGTTTCTGTTGCTCTTCAAAAAGAGGCACTTCTGCGTTACGGTGAAAATCCTCATCAAAATGCGGCATTTTACAAGTTGGCATCGAGCGGTGAAATGTCAGTGAGCAGCGCGAGATTGCTGGAAGGTGGCAAAGAGATAAGCTTTAACAATCTTCTAGATACCAATGCAGCGTTTGAATTGGTGAAGGAATTTGAAGAGCCCGCGGCGATAGTTGTGAAGCATCTTAATCCTTGCGGATGTGCGATAGATGATGATATTTGCGTGGCTTACGAAAAAGCTTATGTAGGCGATGTTGTCAGCGCATTCGGTAGTATCGTGGCTTTGAACAGGAAAGTGGATTTGAAACTTGCGCAGGTAATAATGGAATCTTACAGCCGGTTCGGTAAGGCCAAAGGTGCAAGCGGTTTTTTTGCCGAAGTGATAATCGCGCCGGAGTTCGATGCGGAGGCCATTGAAATTATAAGGACGCTGAAGGCGTGGGGCGGCAGAGTGCGGCTGATGGAGACAGGGCCGATTGACAGGGCGAAGATTGACTGCGGAGAGTTCGATGCCCGCTGTATTATCGGGGGGATGCTTTTGCAGCAGAGAGATTTAGTGGGGTGGGAGGCGGATAAACTGACTTATCCGACGAAGGCCAAGGCGACGAAAGAGCAGATTGAAGATTTGAAGGTCGCCTGGCTTGTGTCCAAGCATACCAAGAGCAATACCATAGTTCTGGTTAAAAACAAAAAAGTACTTGGTGTAGGGGCCGGACAAATGAATCGTGTCGAATCCGGTTTGATTGCTTTCAAAAATGCGGGCGATGAGACTAAGGGCTGTGTGATGGCGTCGGACGCATTTTTCCCGTTCCCGGATAATGTAGAGAACGCAGCGAAGGCCGGCGTGGCAGCGATAGTTCAACCGGGCGGCTCTAACAAGGACGATGAGGTAATAGCTGCAGCAGATAAACACGGCATCGCGATGGTGTTTACGGGCAAACGACATTTTAAGCATTAGTCTCGTTTTAGTATGTTTGCGCCAGTGAAAGCAGTTGTCTTATTTCTTATAATTGGAGAGTCCGATGAAGCATTTTAAAGATAACTTTATATTACCGGTTCTGCTAAGTTTTTTGTTAAGCGTTAGCGGTTTTTGTGCAGAAAACGGTGAATATGTTGTCAGAAATGATTTCATTACGATGGCCGACGGCGTTCAATTAGCGACGGATATTTATATGCCTGCCAGAGAAGGTAAATATCCATGTATCCTTATGCGGACACCGTATAATAAGAATGGGGGTAAAAGTGGTGGCAAGAGGTTTGCAGAGGAAGGCTTTGTTTTTGTGGCGCAGGACTGCCGGGGAAAATATCTCTCAGAAGGGGAGTTTTATCCTTTTGCGAATGAGCGACGTGACGGGCTGGCAACATTAGAATGGATTCGTAAACAACCGTGGTCGAACAGTAAAGTAGGCGGTTGGGGCAGCAGCTATGTGGGATATACCCAGTGGGCCATATCCGATGAACTGAATGCTATGACGCCGGGTCTTAGTGGTGCGGATTTCTATGACTTGTTTTATCCGGGTGGATTATTCTCCCTGCATTTGGCGGTTAACTGGGGTTTTTTGGTGGATGCTCAAACGAGGAATGAAATTGGGACGGAAGAGC
>CAZTKW010000225.1:0-6027 GCA_964614315.1 uncultured Pirellulales bacterium | reverse complement strand
CGCTGTCATCGGAACGGCAAGAAACATACCCGGTATCCCCCAAAGAAAACCCCAGAAAGATAAAGCAAGCAGGATGGTTACCGGGTGCAAATGTAAGCCCTTGCCCAGCAATTTTGGTTCAATTCCGTTTCCAATGATTATCTGTATCGCTCCGGGGATACTCACAACAAGCAAAATAAACCAGGGATTTTGAAACTGGGCCACTGCTATCGGAATCGGAAGCAGAGTGGCAATGATTGAACCAATCGATGGGATAAAATTTAAGAGGAAAGCCAGTATCCCGAATACGCTGGCTAATTCCAGCCCGAATAAGGCCAGCACCGCCCAAACCAGAAACCCCGTCACCGTAGATACTATTGCTTTGATGGTGATATAACGGCGAATTTGCTCGTAAATATCCGAGTAAATACCCTTGTAGATTATATGTGAATTGCGACCTATCAGCAGAAAAATCACGAAAATTGAAACCAGAAAAATATCCGAAATAAAACCAAAAACAGTCCCGGAAGCATTTGTTATAAGGCCGGGAATACGCTGTTGAAGTGTTGAAACAATCTCTTCCTGGTTTGGGCTGACTCCCCAGTCCTTCAGCTTTTCAAGCCCGTTCCCGACGAGATTTACAAAACTGTCGCTGTAGCGTCCGGCCGTGGATACTACGGACAGGATAGCCTGGCTTACAAACAGAAAAAGAACCGCCAGAATAATCAGCACGATAATTAAGGTAATTACAACAGCAAATATTCTCGGAATTTTCAAACGAAGTATCTGATAATCCAAAATCGGGGAGATTAGCAATGAGATGAAAACAGCCAGCACAAACGGTATTAGTACTGAGCGGGCATAAAGCAGAACAACGCCCATAGTAAAAACCGCAATTACCACCAGCGAGCTGACAATCAGCCAACTCTGCTCTTTTCGTAAATCGGTAAAAGTTTTCATTGCTCTATGAAATAATTATATTCGTATTATTTTTTTCTTCGGGCTTCTTATATTTTGACAATTGTATCCCGCTCGGCCAAAACTGCAAGTCCCCCTTCACCAAAACAACATTCGAGGGCAGGCTTCCGCATACTGTGGCAAGATTGCATTTGAACAACAGTCCGCGCTCAAAATGGTTAGTGGAATTGGGTTTGTTTTGCAGTCGCAGGAAACGCACTTTTTTGCTCACAATGCTTTGTATTATAAAGGCTTATGTTCATTGGATATTTTAGAAAATTGGGTTTGTTTTGCATAATTGTCTCGTCGTGCGTATTGCGTCTACCTTGGACATAAATTGCGTATCGCGGATTTGAGGTTCGGTAGTCATAAAGAGAATCTCCGAATAAACAAATTTTCAGGGGGGATGTAAAATAAGCCTCCCTATAATTAGAGGAACTTGCGCGTTTCGGTCGAAATCCCCCACCTGACAACTAACAACAACGAACCACCAACTCCCAACTCCTCGCCACAGGCGAGGAAACTCCCGCCGGCCACGCCAGCAACCACAGGCCACGACCATCCACCCACCAAGGCCAACCAACCGGTCCCCCGTCATCCAACAACATCACACTTTCCCCTGGCTTCAATCCCCTCTCAATCCAAAAGACTTTCCTTCCTACCTCCGCCGCTGACTTTTTCTACCCAATATATCCTGTCAATAATTACCCCATTTTTTTGAGCGAGGAATTTCCTTTAATTTCCCATATTTCATTTTCTTTCATCTTTTCTCTATGAAGCCGGGTCTGTCAAGTCTAAAATTTGTTTGATTAATTCAACCTTCTATCCGAGTTTCCGCAGATACTTTTTACTCCTGCGGTCTCATTCAACTTATGCGATAACGCCCATTCTCTGCGGGATTCAATATTTTTTTCTGTCTTTCTAAAAAAAAAACCGCCTTTTATCAGCTTTTTTTTCTTGATATTTTTTCCCTGACCGGATATATTGTATTCAGAGAATGACGGTGTGGGAACTTCTTTGGCTAACTGCCGTGTTTTCCCGCAAATAATTACTTTTTGTTGCGAAAGAACGGATTGTTGGAAGGAGTCAAAGTTAATGAAAAAAACAGTACTTTTATTAATTATTGTTCCTGTCCTTGTAATCTCTAATTACTCCGCGAGGGCTGAATCCATTGTCCAGCTCTATGATGTCGATTTTAGCTCGCCACTCCATACCATCGGTGAGCCACCGACAACTGGGGCAGGTCCCGCACCAAGAAAAACTCCAACAAGAATTAAATTTGGAACGCCAACGGTTGTTCAGGCTGTTGGCGCCCTCAGCGACCAACCGGTTAAGTTTCACTGCACAAGCCAGTATGATCAACTGGAATTTTGCGTATCTGGTTATGATGGATTCAGTCATGTTTTCCCACGGTATATTATCGAAATGGCTGTTCTCATTGAATCGGTCGGGCAGGAATTTACAATCTTACTGGATACTCCGCAGGTTCGAAATATATATTTCGAACCGGATGAGACTGTCAGGGTATTTATACCTGGCGGTAGTGGGGGAATAATTGGCGGTTACTCGTTAACAGTACCCACCTCTTTGAGAATAGATGTCGATCTTGAAGCAAGCTGGTGGACAATTTCGCTAAATGACTCCCAAGTGTATTCCTCATCATTTCGAGCGAATGAATTGAGAACATTTCGCCTCTCAAGCGATGTGGAATGTCTGGCCGCGGTCGATAATATTAACGTATACGGTGCTTCCGACTCACCAATCCTGATGCTCCAGAGCCCTAACGGCGGCGAAGGACTCAGCGCCGGTAGCACATATATGGTCACATGGAAAACATCAACTAATATCAGCGATGTTATGATTGAATATTCAGCAGACGGAGGTTATAGCTGGATGGAAACCGAACCTCCCAATACAGGAAATATGGAAACATACAACTGGTTCGTCCCAAATATACCCTCCAGTCAGTGCCTCGTCAGAATTAGCGATCGCAATAATACTAATATTCTTGATATCAGTGAAACCACCTTCACAATATATGAACCACAAACGTCAATAAGACAAATGACTTTTGATCCACCTGCACAACCAGGCGAAACAGCTGTCATTTATAGTTGGATTGAGCAGGGTATGCGATTAAAACCGGAAAATTTTATGTACAGTATCGATGGGGCATCCAATCGACCCTACAACGGAACTGCAAATATTTCATTTATCTCTGCTGGTGGAAAAATTCTCTTCGAGACTACTGATTCAAGTACATTTAGGTTAATCAGTATCGACTTGGCTGAGTATAGCACCGTCGTCAACCGTCCTAAAACGATAACTTTTGTTGGGCACAAAGCTGATCAAACCACCATAATCCAAAGCTTCGTCATCGACGGCATTATTGACGGAACTGGGCCTCTTGAGGATTTCGAAACTTTTCATTTCAGAGAAGATTTTACAGACCTCCAGTACGTTGAAAGTTCCTCGGCTCCCTATTCAATAGACAATTTGTTCTTTGCATTTATTTCCGAATCCACGCCTGAACCTATTCAGCTTAAAATACAAGGGCCGGGGAAAGTCGCTGAAGACTCTTCAACGCAATACACAGCTATAGTTTCTTACGACGATGGCACAACAGCAGATGTTACCGTTTCAGCGGTTTGGTCTGTCGAGCCGGGTATGTCTGCCACTATTGATGCCAATGGCTTACTTACCACTGAATATATATACACACCACAGGAGATTACAATTTATGCCCAGTATACCGAAGCGGATATTACCATTGATGCGCAAATGACCGTTCAACTTCTCCCGCCACAAACCTATTACGTCGATACGGATGCAACTGGAAACAATGATGGTTCAAGTTGGGAAAATGCCTTTAACTACCTTCAGGACGCCTTGGCTGCTGCACAATCCGGCGACGAAATATGGGTCGCTCAGGGCACATACATACCTGATAGCAACACTACTAATCCCACCGGCACTGGCGATCGGGAAGCTACCTTCCAACTCAAAAATGCCGTGGCTGTTAGGGGCGGTTACGCCGGCTACGGTGAGCCGGACCCAAATGCGCGAGACATCGAACTGTATGAAACTATCTTGAGCGGTGATTTAGCTGGCAATGATATGCAAGTCGATCCCTGTGATTTGCTGGGCGAACCTACCCGGGCCGAGAACAGCTACAACGTTGTTACGGGCATTTTAGGCGGCGCGATGGCCATTCTGGATGGATTTACCATTACCGGCGGAAATGCTAACGATTGGGGTATACAAAGTGGCGGCGGAGGCATGTATTGCCTCACTTCGGCCACAGTAACTAACTGCACATTCAGTGGCAACTCAGCCGTGGGGCAGGGCGGGGGAATGTTTAGCAAAGCTAGCGGTCCGATAGTAACCAATTGCAGATTCATCGCTAACTCAGCAGGATACAGTGGCGGTGGGATGTGTGACCGCGGTAGGGCAAAAGTGACCAACTGTGTGTTCCGCGGTAACCGGGCATCAATGGGCGGCGGATGTTTCGGCGAAGACAGCACGGCAACTTTTACCAACTGTATATTCAGCGGCAACACGGCGGGCTTTGGCGGCGGCTGGTGCAGCGTTGATAACGACGGCGTCCTGATTAACTGCACATTCAGCGGCAACACGGCCACCAGCAGCGGTGGCGGGATAGGAAGTTCCTCCGATTACAGCCTGACGGTGACCAACTCTATTATTTGGGGTAATAAACCTGATGAGATAGATGCCTGGCCGTCATCCTTTAACTATTGCTGCATCAAGGACGGCTGGCCAGGCTTGGGTAATATTGATATCGACCCGCTGTTTGTTGACCCGTGCAGTGGTAACTATCATTTGCTCCCAGCTTCGCCCTGTATCGATACCGGCGACCCGTGTTATGTGGCTGGGCCGAACGAGACAGATTTAGATGGCAACCCGCGCGTAACCGGCGGCAGAATTGATATGGGTGCCTATGAATCTGACTATATCCAGGCCCGTCTGCGGCTTCTCCCCCGGACAATTAATCGCCAAAGCAAAATGAAAAGAGTTATGGCCTGGATGAAGTTGCCCGAAGACATCACCAAAAAACAAATCAATGAAAATATCCCCCTACTGCTCTATCCCGGCCCTCTCGAACCCGTCAATCAATACATCTTCGAGCAGGGCCAAAAAGGCCGCAAACGCACCAGGATTTTCATTATTTACGACAAGGCCGAACTGTTGTCCGCAGTCCCGGATAACGGCCTCGTGGATGTACAGGTTATTGGTAGCTTAAATACCGGCCAACAATTTTACGGCAACAGCTTCGTTACTATAATCGGCCGCCAACATCCGCACCAGTGGCGATGGCTCAAAAATCAATAACACCCTGACCCGCCAAATTAAAACCAAAAGGCTGAGAGTTAAAACACTCTCAGCCTTTGTTAATCTATTGTTCAACTGCTCAACTTTTACCTTCTCTGCTTCGCCCCTCGCCACCACCATCCATAACCCTCCAACTACGAACCACTAACTCAAAACCCCTTCCCTTGTTAAAAACCTTATATACCCAGTATATCCCCTACAATAACATCGATCAAAAAAACTAAAATCTCACTTCCAGCAGTCAAACCGACGAGAATGGGTCCATAAAAAACTCGTCGCAGTTGGTTTGACTGCGTCCGGTGACCAACCAACTGTACGCTAAAACCAACCGGCTACAACCTTCCACCCACCCACAGCGACCCACAACTCAACAACGGCGAGCATACTACCATCCGCCCACGCCAGCCGCCACCGGCAACAACCATCCGCCCACCCAACCCAACAACCTGGCTACCACATCCTCCAACAACATCACTTTGTCCCACCTGACTTCAATCCACTCTCCACCACGCTTATTTAGCATAAAAATTAAAAAATCTTGCTGCTGCTATACCGTGGAATCTTATTCTATCCACAATATCCTATATATGAAAAGCCCCCAAAAACGCCAAAAAACGCACCTCCGCCAACCAACCCACGCTAATTAAACCGCTGTTGTTGCCTTCTGCTCGGAATCTGTTTTATCCGTACGCCTGCGGCGTACTTACTGTAGGTTTCCTCGTTGCGGCCTCCGCCAACAAC
>CAZTKW010000224.1:0-6045 GCA_964614315.1 uncultured Pirellulales bacterium | reverse complement strand
GTCCACTGCATTTGCCCAGTTGTCGTAGGTTTTCAAATATTCTCTCATTAGTGCGATATTGTCATTTGTATCGGAAATTTCCACTACTGCCTTCTGGAGTTCCTGTTCCGGCAGATTTCTCCACTCTTCGACGCTGAGCTTGATCGTATCGACATCGAGACCTGCCGAAGAGATTGCGTTGTCGGCATTTTCGAGCTTGGCAAAAAGATTGTCTCTTTCGGCCTGTAGCTTCTGGCGCTGGTCGTAAACCGCGGCAAGATTCTCGAGAATTGTTAATTTGTTGGGATCGTTTTGCGAATAAGCGGCAAAAAGAGCCTTTCTTTCTTCAGCCGGTCTCTGAAGTGCCTGAATTATCTGAGAGCGGCTGACATTTTTGTCGAGCAGCTCATCTTTGGCTTGTTTGAAAAGATTGCGTTTTTCGATAGCTTCCGAGCTTGCCAGAGGCATTTGTATCTCGAAGCGGGTATTGCCCTGCGGTCTCCAGATGAGGTTCTGGATATTGGCAGGGTCGATTCGCCTTCGAAGAACCGTTATCATCCTTGAGGACAGGTCTTTCTTTTCAAGTATGCTCATTCCCTGGGAGTCAATTTCATAAATAAGACTTGTTCCGCCGCCAAGGTCCATACCCGGCTTCAAAGTTTTATCAGGCGGATATAAAAAGTACGCCGCCAAAAGCGGCAAAATGATAATTAATACTATTCTCCACGTCAGGTTCTTTTCCATAACTGCTTCCTTGTATATTTTATCGTCTGCTTCGGGCAGTGAGTAAACTTCCAACTCCAAAAAACGATTCTTTATTATTTGTTATCTTTCGACAAATTGGTACCTATTGCTGAAGGCGTAACTTTTATCTTCGTGTTGTTCGATTCATCTACCTTCAGTGTAATCTCATCATCTTTGATATCAACAACGGTTCCGATAATACCGCCGATTGTGCGGATTTTGTCATTTTTTTGTAAATCCTGAACCATTTGCTTGTGCTGCTGCTGTTTTTTACGAGGCCCTCTGAAAAGAAATAAATACATCACTATAAGCATCAGGCCAATCATAAGCAGAGGGTTGCCGAAGAGGCCCGGAGGTTGCTTTTTGCCGACAGGTGCATTGGGGTCGGCCGCAGTCGATGTCGTCGTTGTTGTCTCTTCAGTAGAAACCGGTTCTGAACTAATCCCCGAAGGCCCATCGCTGCTCTCAGCCTGGGCTAAAATCCATATATTGTCCATTTTTATTTCCTTTCCTTGTTAAGCCTGTAAAACTTGTTTTTATAACCTAAATTCGCTGCAAATCACAGAACTTTTTTTTCAATAAGTGGATTCATATTTTTTCAATTGTTCCTCTGACCAGGCGGAAAATTCATTTTCCTCGATAATATGCCTTATTTTAGCCATTAATCTCTGGAAAAACCTCAGATTATGCAGCGACACCAAAATAGGCCCCAGCATCTCTTTGATATTAAAAAAATGCCTTAAAGTGCCCCGGCTGAAACTCCTGCAGCAGTAACAATCACACCCGGGTTCGATTGGCTCACTATCTGACGAATGAACGCTGTTTCTCATGCGAACCGGGCCGTTTTCGGTGAAAGCGAAGGCGTTTCGCCCGTTCCGGGTCGGTATAACACAGTCAAACATATCAACACCGGCGCTTACTGCTGCGACAATGTCAGCCGGCATACCAACACCCATTAAATATCGTGGCTTGGCCTCGGGCAAAACCTCCGCCGTATGAGACACCGTCTTTATCATATTTTCGTGTCCTTCGCCTACACTTAATCCGCCAATAGCATAACCGTCAAAGTCCAGTTTGACAAGCTCTCTTGCACAATAAGTTCTAAGAGCCGGGTTTATTCCACCCTGAACAATCCCAAAGAGCATCTGCTCGCTATTGGCATGGGCATCTTTACATTCAATAGCCCAGCGGATAGTTCTTTCCACCGCTTCCTTTAGCTTTGAGTCCGCACACCCAAAGGCCGTGCACTCATCCAGGCACATAATTATGTCGGCACCGAGGCGATTCTGGATTTCGATTGCGCTCTTGGGGCTCAGGTATATTTTCGTACCATCTATATGACTGGCAAATTCGACGCCCCCATCGTCGATTCGGGTCAGACAGCTAAGGGAAAAAACCTGGTATCCGCCGCTGTCGGTCAGTATAGGCCCGTCCCAGGCCATAAACTTATGCAGGCCGCCAATTGCCTCCACCATCTCGGCTCCGGGCCTAAGAAACAAATGATATGTATTGGCCAAAACAATTTCGGCGCCCGTTTCCTTTAACTGCTGCGAAGCGACACCCTTCACCGTACCGGAGGTGCCCACGGGCATAAAAGCAGGAGTTTCAACCTTGCCGTGTGGTGTGGTTAAAATACCTCGCCGGGCACAACAACTGCTGTCTTTACTGAGAATTTCAAATTGGCTCATTTTATAATTTACTTTTTTTAATTTAATACCGACAGCTCAATCTCTTTCAATAATCAATAGTCGATATCCTCGAACCCTGGTAGTAATAAGAAAGAATCTCACGTGCAGTTTTACCCTCTCTCGCCATTGCCTGTGCACCGCACTGGCACATTCCGACTCCGTGCCCCCAACCTCTGCCGTATAAAAATCTCCACTTATCGTCCACGCCGACGACTTGGCAGATTGTGCTTCTTATTTTACGCCCGCTCGGGTCAATTGTCAGACGCAGGTCTTCGGCTTTTAAATGTCCGCTTTTGCCCGTCGAACCGCCCAGTGTCACCGAAGTCAATCGAGAAAAGTCTCCGTAGTCGCTTTGACCTTGAGCAGCGATACTTACAACTTCCCCGAGTTCCTTTAGACTCGGATACTTCTTTAGTAATTTTTTCGTAACCTCGGCTTTATCGAACTGGACCATAGGCCACAGGAAAAAGCGGGGTCTGGCGACAGCTTTACAATACGGACACCTGACGCCAACCAGTGACTCAAAAAAATCGCCGCTGAAAACTTTATTACTGTCTTCGGTGTGACCGCCGCACGCTGAGCTGTAAAAAGCAGGAAAAAGCCCGTAATCGCCATCGGTATCACGTTTTTGACTCAAAAGCACCTGTCCCGATGTTATGTTGACGGCGTTCCAGACCTGTGATGATTCCACCCTGACACCGCGGTAAACCTGATGAGCCTGTGTCTTTTTAAGGTCCCAGCTGCGGCCGCTGCCGAAACGCTCTTTAATATACAGACAATACGTCCTTGCCGCGATTGCCTGCGCTTCAAGCGCCGCCGACTCCCAGTAGTCGGGCATCTCGGCGCCTATTACACCTGCAAGGTACGGCTCAATCGGCACAAAGTTTATTACATCAAAACTTTTGCCGTCTGGATTAAGAACAAACTTCAATTTACCCCGATAATCCTCACCGTTGACGTTAAGGATATACGGCTCATCAGGCAAAATAATAATCTCACTCCCCGTAAAATCCCGACCCCCCATTGTAATCTGTCCCGATGATATAGTAATATCCAACGGCCAATCGACTTGTTCAAAGCGGGCTTCTGTAGTTAGTGTCTCAGACTCAAGGACACTCAAACCCGTTCTAATCTTCAGCCTGCATGTTGCAACATTGTCAAGTAGCAACACTCTCACCCAATATTCCGGCTTGGCGTCCATCTGCGGAGTGGCTCTGGCCAACTGTCTTTCCCTGCAGCCGCTAAGGCTTATCGCCCAAAACAACAAAACTATCGGCAAATAGCCGATAGCCGTTAGCAGGTAAGAATTTGTGCTTTTATTTCTTAGTTTCGTGTTTTTGTTACTCAATTTTGAGATTTTAGTCCAGGCTTCGAAGTGACAATCCAAGGTCGCTCAGCGCTTTTTTGATTTCGTTTAAACTTGTTACACCGAAGTTCTTACACCCGAGAAGTTCGGCATCTGTTTTGTGCACCAGGTCGTTTAGTGTGTGCATATTGAGCTTTAGAAGGCACTTTCGAGCACGAACCGACAATTGAAGGTCGTCAACCAACTTGCTCAACAGCCCTTCATTTTCATCTTCCATCTCGCCGATGTCGCTGATTTCCCCGGACGCAAGCTGTTTTTCCTCAAGAATCATACCAAGATGCAGGTTTTTCGGTTCCAGAATGTTCTTGATTTCTCTAAGCGATGTCTCGCCGAAGTTTTTATAAGACAAAAGTTCCGCCTCGGTAATATTCAAAAGGTCACCAAGAGTCTCGATGTTCATCTTCTTCAGGCAGTTCCTGCTGCGAACCGACAGCTCAAAATCAGAAATCGGAGTCTCGAGAATTTGGTTCTTGCGGCTTTTCTTCTTTTCTTTCTCCTCATCGTAGAACATCGTTTTCGAACTCTCGATATCTTTCTTGAACAAAATCGCCCTTTGATGGTTCGGATGAGATGCCAGCACCTTGTCAATGCAATTGGCCGACTTCTCGTATTTACCCATATCTTCGTAAAGCACTGCTAAATTTATCAACGCGCTTACATGCACCGGGGCGGTTGCAACGATTTGCTTGTAGTAGCTGACGGCTGTTTCTTCATCACCGGACAAATCACTGCGATATGCCAAATGAAAAAGAGCTTTTTGATGCTTAGGCGACAGCTCTAAAGCCTTTTTATAGTTGTCCATCGCCTCGCCATAAAGACCCTGGATTTCCTCGAGCCGTCCAAGCTGATAATGATAGTCGGCGCTGACATTCTCAAAGTTTGCACATCCTTTAAGTTCCTCTGCTGCCCCCTCGATGTTCGATGCGTACCGATGCGTGGCCGCTTTTTCCAACGTTACACTTAAAGTGTCTGCTCCGTTCTTGAGGCTCTTCTCCAGATTTTTGATGGCCTCGTCAAACCGGCCAAGCCGCCGAAGAACAAAAGCCAGATAGGTGAATTTTTCTTTGCTGTCTGTTGCTTTTTCGAGCTTTTTAGCCGCCTCTTCGTTTCTGCCCAAAATAAAAAGCCCGATACCAACCGCCAGGACAGCTTTCGCACCGCTCTTGGACATATTCTCTTCCAACCGCTCGCTGAAGGTTATCTGGTTTCTCTCGCTGGAGTTGACGAACCTGGTAAGCTGCTCGATCTCATCCATAGACGGCAGGTTATCGGCGAATAAATCTACTTGACACTGCATAATCGGTTCCATAGGAATTAGCTCCTTAATTTGCGCATATATTGCCCATTCTGATATACGAAACGCGTTATTATAATCAGTACCTTGGATTTTGCAATACCTTTTTTAACCACCCGCTTTCACACTCTTTTTAGACCACGATAATGCCCATCTCGCCGCTTATCGTCCGTCTCTCACCTGGCGTAGGTGTGCAGACCCCCGAATAGCCTCGAAAGGTTGACCCACAGCAAAGTTATTATGATTACTGCCATTCCCGCAATAACCCAGACGCTGTTAATACGGGCGTGTTTTTTACCGAACATATACCGAAAATGAAAATACCCCACATAAATAAGCCACGACGCCAATGACCAAAGTTCCTTCGGGTCCCACCCCCAGTAATCGCCCCATGCCAGCTTACCCCACCAACTGCCCAGGATAAGACCAAGCGTCAGTAAAACAAAACCCGCACGAATCATTCGATATGTTGCCTCTTCCGGCCTCAGCAGCCCCTCTTCGGTTTTATATTCTCTTCCAGCAAGCTGTATTACCGCCTGAAAGCTGGCTTTCGCCATAAAAATATATGACAGTACATAAACTGCAACGTGCGGAACAAAAAGCCGGCTTTGCAGAGCAGGCGGAAGATGTTGCGGCTCGGCGTTGAAGATAAAGCCCGCAGGCAAAAGAACCACCGCACCTAAAAACATATCCGCCGCTCCGCCCCCCACCCTCAGAACACGCCGACAGAATAATGAAAATGGATAAATCATCCCAAGACACAAAAACACCTCGAAAAGATTCTGCAGCGGTACATGCCCGGCGTCATACCACCGATAGCAATAAGAAAAACAAGATATCATAAAACCGAAAAAATACAACACTCGACCGGTTCTCCTCAAACCCGCCGTCGTTGTTATAAACGCCGAAAGATACCCCCCCATAGCGATATAAATCAGCAGCCCCTGTATTGTATATTTAATTTCCATTTTTTC
>CAZTKW010000223.1:4219-6053 GCA_964614315.1 uncultured Pirellulales bacterium | reverse complement strand
GATTAGTGTACAACCTCGAGGAACTCAGAACAATAGCAAGTCGCGGCCTTTCGGCAAGTCTCGTCGGACAAATACTGGTCGAAGAATCGGTACTCGGATGGGAGGAACTTGAACTGGAAGTCGTCAGGGACTCAAAAGGGCAAAAGATAACCGTTTGTTTCATCGAAAACGTAGATGCGATGGGCGTTCATACCGGCGATTCTTACTGCACAGCCCCAATGCTTACAATCGACCCCAAGCTCCAGCAAAAGCTACAAAAATACTCCTATGACATTGTCGACGCCATCGAGGTCATCGGCGGCACAAACACACAGTTTGCCCATGACCCCGATACCGGCAGAGTAGTCGTAATTGAAATTAATCCCCGAACATCACGCTCCTCGGCCCTTGCCTCAAAAGCTACCGGCTTCCCAATAGCCCTTGTCTCTTCATTGCTCGCTGGCGGCCTCACGCTGGACGAGATTCCCTATTGGAGAGACGGTACACTGGAGAAATACACTCCCTCAGGTGATTATGTCGTAGTCAAATTTTCCCGCTGGGCCTTCGAAAAGTTCAAAGGCGTTGAGGACAAACTCGGCACACAGATGCGGGCGGTTGGTGAGGTAATGAGTATCGGCAAAAATTACAAAGAGGCATTTCAGAAATCAATACGCTCACGCGAGAACGGCCGATACGGACTGGGCTTCGCCAAAGATTTCAACAAACTCTCCCTCGATGAACTAATGAACCTTCTCACTTTCCCAACTAGTGAACGTCAGTTCATTATGTATGAGGCCCTCCGCAAAGGAGCGGACATCGACGCCCTCTTTGAAAAAACCCACATCAAACGCTGGTTCATCGAACAAATGAAAGAGCTTGTAGAACTCGAGGAAAAAATACTAAAGTTCAAAGGTAAAAAGCTCCCTGACGAGTTGTTAACACAGGCCAAAAAGGACGGCTTCGCTGACCGTTATCTTTCTCAACTGCTCGACACACCGGAAGATAAAATCCGCCGGCACAGAACTAAGCTAAACGTGGTCGAGGGCTGGGAACCCGTGCCGGTCAGCGGTGTTGAAAATGCCGCATATTATTTCTCCACTTATAATGCACCTGATAAAGTCGATGTAACCAACAATCGCAAAATAATGATTCTCGGTGGTGGCCCCAACAGAATCGGTCAGGGTATTGAATTTGACTATTGCTGTGTTCACGCCGCCTTCGCGCTCAGGGATGAAGGCCTGGAAACAATTATGGTCAACTGCAACCCCGAAACCGTCTCGACCGACTACGACACTTCTGACAAGCTTTACTTCGAGCCGCTCACGGTTGAAGACGTATTGAGCATATATGAAAAGGAAAAACCGGAAGGTGTTATTGTCCAGTTTGGAGGCCAGACACCACTCAATATCGCCGCCGAACTCGAACGCGCCGGAGTTAAAATAATCGGAACTTCACCGGAGGCTATAGATTTGGCCGAAGACCGTGACCGCTTCAGAGCAATGATGGAAAAGCTCGGCATACCTATGCCTGAATCCGGTATGGCAAGTAATCTCAAAGAGGCCCTCGCCATCGCCAAACGCATCGGCTATCCCCTGATGGTTCGACCTTCCTACGTCCTTGGCGGACGCGGTATGGAAGTTGTCCACGACGAAGAAATGCTTCGCCAGTATGTTGCCGCCGCTGTGGAAGTAACACCGGAAAGGCCTATCTTGATAGACAAGTTCCTCGAAAATGCCATTGAAGCCGAAGCCGACGCTATCGCCGACGGTACCGACGCCTTTGTGCCCGCAGTTATGGAGCACATCGAACTGGCCGGCGTCCATTCCGGAGATTCTGCCTGTGTCATCCCGCCGGT
>CAZTKW010000223.1:0-4209 GCA_964614315.1 uncultured Pirellulales bacterium | reverse complement strand
TGCGAATACACCAGAAAAATAGCGACCGAACTGAACGTTGTCGGCCTGATGAATATGCAGTATGCCATAGCCAACGATACTGTTTACGTTCTTGAGGCCAACCCGCGCGCCTCGCGAACCGTCCCGCTGGTCTCAAAGGTTTGTGGCCTGTCAATGGCACGCCTGGCGACTCAGGTTATGCTCGGTAAAAAGCTTTCGGACCTCGGTCTAAAACACAAGGAATTTTCACATTTCGGCGTTAAAGAATCCGTTTTCCCGTTCAATATGTTCCAGGAAGTCGACCCGCTGCTGGGACCGGAAATGCGCTCTACCGGCGAGGTCTTGGGAATGGCCGATTCTTACGGCCTGGCTTTTTTCAAGGCTCAGGACGCCACCCAACAGCCCCTGCCGACCGAAGGAACAGTTCTGATTACCGTCGCCGAACCGGATAAGAAATCAGTCGCCGAAATAGCCAAAGCTTTTTCAGACCTCAAATTCAAAATCAAGGCGACCGAAGGAACTCATCGACTCCTGACCGATAATAGTATTAAATCTGAGTCTATTTTGAAAGTCTTCGAGGGCAGACCAAACATCGTTGATGCCATCAAAAACGGCGAGATTCAGTTGATTATAAATACTCCCGCGGGAAAGTTGAGCAAGCACGACGATTCTTACATCCGCAAGGCTGCTATCAAGTATAAAATCCCTTACATCACCACCGCTGCCGCAGCCTCCGCCGCCGTAAAGGGAATCGCAGCCAGAAGAAAAGGAGACACAACAGTAAAATCGCTGCAGAGTTACCACGCTGCTATCAAATAATCTTTGATATTGCGCTCGGATAAACGTATTTTGCCTTATTTGCCTTCTGCAAGGTCAATAAGAAATTTACACTCCGGACCGAAATTTAAAATTACTCTCTTTATTTTAAATCCAAATCGTGTATCATTCTCAATTACACAATAAATCGGTGTTTAATTAAGAGGCAAAAAAACTTGAAAAACTTATTCCTTTCCAGCACGGAATGGCTTGTTGAACTCTCGGAAGAAGATTCCGCAGACTTCGAGCATTATTTAAGCGACGAAGATATAGAGATGCGATATAACAGCTATGAATTTAAACTGCCCAAAGTAATCGGCATCCTGCCTATTAGAAATGCCGTAGCTTTTCCTGGAACCGTAACCCCACTCGCAATAGGACGCAACAGAAGCAGGGCATTACTCGCCGATACCAGGCCAAACGAATCTATCATCGGCCTTGTAACTCAGCGTAACCCCAAAACCGATACCCCTCGCTTCAAAGATATCTATTCCGTCGGAACAGCCGCATCGGTGCTCAAAATAATTAAAATGCCCCAGGGCTCCATTCATATCGTTGTGCACGGCGCAGCCCGATTTAAAATAAAACGGCCTATCACCACAAAACCATACTTAAAAGCCGCCGTCCAACTGCTAAAACCAAAGGTAAGAATGACAAAAAAGCTCCAGGCGCTAATCGTCAGCGTTCGCCAGGCCGCAAACCGCGTCGTCGCGCTCAGTCCCAATGTCCCTGAAGAAGCCTCTGTTCTGCTCGAAAACATCGAGCACCCTTCCGCCCTGGCTGACTTCTTGTCGGCCAACCTAAACCTTGACATCGCAAAAAAACAGCAATTACTCGAGGAACTTGACCCTGCCAAACGCCTTGAAGATATCTCCGTCGCACTGGCAAATCAATTGGAAGTCCTCGAACTAAGTCACAAAATTCAGGGCCGAGTCAGAGACTCCGTCGACAAAAGCCAGCGGGAATATTTCCTGCAGGAACAGCTAAAAGCAATCCAGACTGAGTTGGGCAAGGAAGACCGCCAGACAGAAGAGCTAAAGCAAATCGCAAAAAACATCAAAAAAGCAAAAATGCCCAAAAAAGTCGAGGCAGAAGCCGTCAGAGAACTGGACCGATTGGCTAAGATACCCCCAGCCTCGCCTGAATACAGTGTTATAAGAACTTATTTAGACTGGGTCTGCGAACTACCCTGGGCCATTCAAACCGCCGACCAGCTCGACATCAACAAGGCCCAGCGAATACTAAACGCCGACCATTACGACCTCCGAAAGGTAAAAAAACGCATCCTTGAATTCCTCGCCGTCCGCAAGCTCAACCCGACGGGCAAAAGTCCAATACTTTGTTTTGTCGGCCCCCCCGGCGTCGGAAAAACTTCTCTCGGAAAATCTATTGCCCGCGCGATGGCAAGAAAATTCATCCGAATTTCGCTCGGCGGCATAAGAGATGAAGCCGACATTCGCGGCCACAGAAGAACTTACATCGGTGCCCTGCCCGGAAGAATACTTCAGGAATTGAGAAAGTGCAAAAGCAAAAACCCCGTATTTATGCTCGACGAGCTGGACAAAATCGGTGCCGACTTCAGGGGAGACCCCGCAAGCGCACTGTTGGAAGTCCTCGACCCGGAACAAAACTTCAGCTTCACCGACCACTACCTTGACCAGCCTTTCAACCTCTCAAGCGTAATGTTCATCGGCACCGCCAATTACACCGAGCCCGTCCCCCCGGCTCTGCGTGACAGAATGGAAGTTATAGACCTGCCCGGCTACACCGAAATAGAAAAACTGAACATCGCAAAAAAATATCTCGTCCCCCGCCAGCTCTCCGAGCACGGCCTGACAAAAAGCCGCCTGACCATAAAAGATGATGCCCTGCTTGCAATAATTCAGGGCTATACACGTGAAGCCGGCGTCAGAAACCTCGAAAGAAACATAGCCGCCATCTGTCGCAGCATCGCAACCGATATCGCCAAAAAGAACAAAAGACGGGCCACCATCGCTAAACCAAACCTGACAAAAATCCTCGGCCCCGTACAATTTGAATCCGAGTTAGCCCTGCGCACCGGAACCCCCGGCGTTGCGACCGCCCTTGCCTTTACTCCCGTCGGTGGTGAACTGCTCTTTATCGAATCTGTTTCAATGCCCGGCAAGGGAAACCTGCAATTGACCGGCCAAATCGGCGATGTTATGAAGGAAAGCGCGCAGGCTGCCTTTTCCGTTGTAAAGGCAAACGCCGGAAAATTGAAAATTGATAATGGTAATTTCAAAAAGTTCGACTACCACATTCACGTCCCCGCAGGGGCTATTCCCAAAGACGGCCCAAGTGCCGGCGTCGCAATGTTCACCTCACTGGTCAGCCTCTTGTTAAAAAAGCCGACCCGCCCCGATGTTGCGATGACAGGTGAGATAACCTTGCGAGGCCTGGTCTTGCCCATCGGCGGCCTGAAGGAAAAAATCCTCGCTGCAAAACAGGCCGGTATAAAAACCGTAATCCTACCCGTAAGAAACAAAAAAGACATCCCCGAAGTGCCAAAAGAAGCTAAAAAGGGACTCAAATTCGCCTTCGTAAAAAATACCTCCGAAGCCCTCAAAACCGCCCTGGACGCAAATTAAAACTCTTCGACTGCATTAACAACTTTTATTACATCAACCATTTCTGCTGCGTCGTGTACGCGAACGATTGAAACGCCTGCAGCAGCACATAAAGCAACACTCCCAGCCGTCCCGAATATCCTCTCACCCGCTTTTTCCCGGCCGGTAATTTTGCCGATAAAGCTCTTTCGACTCGTCCCCACAAGTACCCGATACCCTGTAGCAACAAACCTATCGATATTTGTTAAAAGCAAAAGATTATGCTCTAACGTCTTGCCAAACCCAATACCCGGGTCAATAAAAATCCTTTCCTTCGGTATGCCAAACTGTTCTGCTCGTCCTGCACGTTCAACTAAAAACTCAAGGACCTCTCTGACAACATCCTCATACTTCGGCTCAATCTGCATCGTCTTAGGCTCCCCCTGCATATGCATCAGGATAGCCGCAACGCCCTGCTCCGCCGCCAATTCCCCCATCCGCTCATCACTCAGCGCGGTAATATCGTTTATCATCGAGGCCCCCGCTCCTAAAGCCTCCCTGGCAACCTCGACGTCATAAGTATCTATACTGACTGGCACATCGATTTTTTCGCAAAGTCCCTTTATTACCGGCACCACCCGCCTTATCTGTTCATCTGCCGAAACGCCCTCCGAACCAGGCCGAGTCGATTCAGCGCCGACATCTATTATAGCCGCACCATCCGCCGCCATTTGCAAACCATGCTCAATGGCCTTGCCGGTATCGAAAAACTCTCCCCCGTCGCTGAATGAATCCGGCGTAACATTCAAAATACCCATCACAATACAACCAACCGAAAAATCCAGCC
>CAZTKW010000222.1:0-6101 GCA_964614315.1 uncultured Pirellulales bacterium | reverse complement strand
TTTTCGTATAAAATGCGCAAGTACATCTAATTATAGGGAGGCGTATTTTTAAAACCCCCCTTGAAAATTTATAAATAATGACTACCGAACAACGAACTACCAACTACCAACTATAAAACGAACTACCAACTAATTTATGTAAAACAAACCCAATTTTATGATTGCTCCAATGAACATAAGCTTTTGTTTGACAGAGTGTTATGAACAAAAAACGACCCTTCGCCCACCTGCAAAACAAAGCCAAAACAAACCCAATTTCAAAGCCAATTTCAAATCCCTCACAGTATATCCGGTACCGCCAAAACCACGTCCTGAAATCAGCATCTTGTAATCTGCTCTTTGGAATCTATGTCCTGAATTATGCGTCTTTTTCTTTTTTTAATTCGCCATTTGTTATTAGCTGTCCCCTAATTTTCCCGTGATATTTGCACTATCCACGGTTAAAATAGCAGCCAAATGGCGAAATTTAATATAAACAGCTCATTTGAGCCCGCTGGCGACCAACCGCAGGCTATAGAGCGCCTCATAGATGGTCTGCGCAACGACAAAAAATATCAGACCTTAATGGGCGTTACCGGCTCCGGCAAAACCTTCACGATGGCCAACGTCATCGCCCGGCTAAACCGCCCGTCTCTGGTTGTCTCGCACAATAAAACCCTGGCCGCCCAGCTATATGAGGAATTCAAGGAGCTGTTTCCGGAAAACGCCGTCGAATATTTCGTCAGCTACTACGATTACTATCAGCCGGAAGCCTATATTCCTCAGCGTGATATTTACATAGAAAAAGACGCCTCAAAAAACGCCGACCTCGACCGGCTGCGACTTTCAGCAACTACCAGCCTGTCAACGAGAACCGACTGTGTCATCGTCGCATCCGTCTCCTGTATTTTCGGCCTGGGCTCACCGGAAGATTACAAGGCCTCTGTTGTCGCCGTTCGCACCGGTGATAATATAGACAGAAACGAACTGCTCGGCAGGTTCGCCGACCTGCAGTACACCAGAAATGACTTTGACTTTCAAAGGGGCAAAATAAGAGTTCGTGGCGACATCGTTGAACTGTATCCGTCTTATGAATCTTTTGCCATTCGCTTCGATTTCTTCGGCGACAGTATAGAAGCTATCACTTATATAAATCCCGTCTCCGGCCAGACCCTTGCTGAAGAGTCGCAGGTCTTCATATATCCGGCGCAACACTATATTATGCCCGACCACAGAATTATGCCGGCAGTGGAAAGCATTAAAGCTGAACTGGCCGGCAGACTGCAGGAATTTCGCCAGGACGGCAAACTCCTCGAGGCCCAGCGCCTGCAGGCACGAACGTTGTACGACATTGAAATGATGCAGGAGGTCGGCTATTGCAGCGGAATTGAAAATTACGCCCGCCACCTCTCCGGCCTGCCCCCCGGAGCAAGGCCCTACACACTGATTGACTACTTTCCCAACGACTTCCTTTTGTTTATAGATGAATCCCATGTCACCATCCCCCAGTTACGGGCAATGTGGGCCGGCGACAGAAGCAGAAAAAACGTCCTGGTGGAACACGGCTTCAGATTACCCAGCGCACTGGACAACAGGCCGCTGCAATTCGAGGAGTTCCAGCAAAACTGGGCCAACATCGTTTTTGTTTCCGCCACCCCAGGCCCCTTCGAACTGGAGAAATGTGATAACGAGGTTGTCGAGCAAATCATAAGGCCGACCGGGTTGGTGGACCCGCAAATTTTCGTTTATCCTGCCGAAAATCAGGTCGAACACCTTCTGGGCGAAATTGCAAAAAGGGTCAAAGCCAAAGAGCGGATACTCGTTACAACCTTGACCAAAAAAACCGCTGAGGACCTGTCGGACTATATAGCAAAGAAAGGTTTCCGATGCCGTTATCTGCACAGTGAAATCGACACCCTGAAAAGAATTGACATACTCCGCGACCTGCGCAACGGCGATTTCGACGTGCTTGTCGGCATAAACCTGCTACGGGAAGGCCTGGATTTGCCGGAAGTCTCAGCCGTCGCAATCCTCGACGCCGACAAGGAAGGCTTCCTGCGAAGTCAGACTTCACTGATACAAACTATCGGCAGAACCGCACGAAACATCAATGCCAGCGTCTTTCTATACGGCGATACGGTCACCAAATCAATGCAAAAAGCTATTGACGAAACGAACAGACGCCGTACAATTCAGTTAAAATATAATATAGAGCACAACATTACCCCTCAAACGATAAGAAAGGAAATTCGTAAAACTTTAACCGACCAGGTAAAAGCAAGGCAAACCGCCCTCAAAGCCGCCCGCTTTACCGATTCGGAATACGAAAAAACAGAGTTGGCATCTCAAATCGAAAAAGAAATGCTTGAAGCTGCCGAAGCACTGGACTTTGAGCAGGCTGCTTTTCTGCGGGACCAGCTTCGGGAACTGAAAGAACTGCCGGAATTTGTCCTGCTTGATTCAAAAAGAAAAAAACGCGACCATTTAGCCGCAAAAAAATACAAGACAAATAAAGGGAAAGAATAAAATGAAGAAACTGGACATTGCGAAAGCAAGGCCTTTAATAAAAATGGCGATTGAAGAGGACCTCGGCCAAGGCGACACAACCAGCGAACTTTTCATTAAGGACAATACCTTCACAAAAGCAAATATTGTCTCACGCGAAGAAATAGTTGTGTGTGGTATGGACGTCGTTAGAGAAATCCTCAAATGCTATGATGAAAAATTAAAATTGAAAGTTCGCGTTAATGACGGCGAGTCCGCTTATGTCGGACGAAAACTCGCCGCAATTGAAGGCCCCCTGTGCTCCATGCTCAGTGCCGAACGTGTTATGCTCAATTTCCTCCAAAGGCTGAGCGGCATAGCCACTACCACCCGTAAATATGTCCGTGCTATTGAGGGCACTAAGACAAAAATTTACGACACGCGAAAAACCACTCCCGGATGGCGAATCCTCGAAAAATATGCCGTACGCTGTGGCGGCGGTTATAATCACCGACTGGGACTGTATGACGGAATCCTGATTAAAGACAACCACCTTGCCCAGCTTGGCAGAAATTTTTACCCTAAACTGGCAAAAATAATCGCTGAAGCAAGAAAAGTAAAAGACGTTAAATTCGTCGCCGTAGAGGTCGACCACGTCGACGACCAACTCAACCACGTGTTAAACATTCCAGGTGTAGATATTGTACTGCTCGACAATATGGGCCAATGGCAGTTGAAACACGCCGTCGATATGCGAAACGAAATGTGCGGCAAAACAAAAAAACCATTGCTCGAAGCTTCGGGAAATATAACATTAAACAATGTTTCAGCCATCGCCCAGTGCGGTATCGACAGAATCGCTATCGGTGCTATCACCCATTCAGCTATGGCCGTTGACATTGCACTCGACAGGTAAACAAACTATGTCTAAGCCGGACGCCCTCGATTCCGATAAAATAAAAACAAACCTGAAAACAAAACTTATCGGCAAAGAGATAATTGTTTACGACTCCACATCGAGCACCAACGACATAGCCGCCGAATACGCAAAAAACAAGAAAAATAATGGCATGGTAATCTTTACCGAACAGCAGACCGCCGGCCGAGGCAGAGCAGCAAACAAATGGCTCACCGGCCGGGCCGACAGCATTCTCTGTTCAATCCTCTTAACCGAAAGCAAATTAAACGGCGAACTGCTTTCACTTGCCTGTGCCGTCGCTACTGCGGAGGCCATAGGCAGAATCGGTCCCAGCCACGCAAATATAAAATGGCCCAACGATATTATATTAAATGGCAAAAAGCTCGCTGGCATTCTGCTCGAATCGAAAGTAGATAACGGCTGCAAAAATTATATCATTGGCATAGGAATAAACTGCCATCAAATGATGGATTCGTTTCCCGACCAATTACAGCAAACCGCAACAAGTATCGATATTGAAATTGGCTCATTCACCGACAGAATATCACTGGCAAAAAGATTGTTGACTTCAATAGACCACTGGCTTGAAGCAGCCGGCAAAAGCAGCACAAAAGTAATAAACCGATGGCGTAAACTAAGCATCCAATTGGGCCACAGGGTAACACTTATTTTAAACGATAAAAAGTTTACCGGCAATTGCATTGGAATAGACCCTGAGAAAGGTTTAATTGTCCAATTGGACACCGGAGGCACAAGGTTCTTCGACGCCGCTCATACGACCATTGGGAGATAACCGAAAGGCTGGAGTTAAAATTATGTCGGAAAAATTTGATGTAGCGGTAATTGGAAGCGGGCCGGGCGGTTTTAGAGCCGCCACCAGATGCGCCCAAAAGAATGCTTCGGTAGCAATTATCGAAAAGGAATCAATCGGAGGGGTCTGTCTCAACTGGGGCTGTATTCCGTCAAAAACGCTGCTTGCCTCGGCTCATACCCTGCTGACAGCAAAAAATGCAAGTAATATGGGAGTTGATATCGGTTCAGCAATAGCAAACTGGACAAAAATACAGACAAGAAAAGACAACATAATAGTTGCTTTACGCAAAAGTATGGCCGCTTCAATGAAAGCTGCCGGGGCGAAAATGATTCAAGGTTCAGCGATAGCAACTTCACCAGGCAAAATAAAAATACAAAGCAACGGTACAACAACAGAAATTCAAACCGACAAAATAATAATTGCCACCGGTTCAAAACCGATTGAAATTCCTACAATCCCGTTCGATGGACAGACCGTTATAAGCAGTAAAGAAGCCCTGAATCTTCCTCGAATTCCAAAATCTATGGTAATCGTTGGCGGCGGAGTAATCGGCTGTGAAATGGCGTGTGTATATGCCGCTGTTGGAACAAAAGTTACTATTGTAGAAGCGCTTTCACACCTGCTTCCTATGGAGGACCAATGGGTTGGCCGATTGATAAAACGTGAATTTAAAAAACTCGATATTGATGTTTTTACCGACCAAAAAGTTGCTTCAGTGGACAAATCCGCCGAACTGCCAAAAGTAGCTCTGCAAAACGGCCAAACAATTGAAGCAGAAAAAATATTGGTCTCAGTTGGGAGAAAGGCGGCATGCGACAGGGAAACCATCGAAAACCTTAATCTTAACCTGAACGGCTCGGTAATTTCGGTCAACGAAAAAATGGAAACCAATATCCCCGGCATCTATGCCGTCGGAGATGTTGCAGGAACAACTTATCTCGCTCACGGCGCCACAACCGAAGCCGAAGTAGCCGCGGCAAACGCCACCGGCGGCAACAAAAAAATGTCGGATTATTCTCTCATACCAAGGGTAATTTATACCTTTCCTGAAGTGGCATCAGTTGGCAGGTCGCAGAAAACCTGTGAATCCGAAGGCATCGATATTTCCGTAGGGAAGGCCTTCTTCAAAGCCAACGGCCGAAGCGTGGCACATAACCAGACGGCAGGCCAAATAAGAGTTGTAAAAAATAAATCAACAAACCGCATAATGGGAATTACGATCGTCGGAGAAATGGCAACCGAATTGATTGCAACAGCCAGAATTCTGATAGGGACTTCCGAGAAAATCAACGAAATAACATTCGCACACCCGACTCTTTCAGAAACACTCCAAGAAGCCGTTGAAAATGCTCTTGCTTAAAATAATTTTTAGGTGTAGAAATATAGGCTGTAAAGCCAAAACAAAAGAGTGTAAGTAATGAATCAAAAAATTAAAGTTTCAATTAGTATCGTAATTTTTACGGGTATTGTCCCGTGGTTAACCGGCTGTAATCAGACTCAACTCGGGCAAACCAAAGGAGCCGAAACAAACTACCGCTGGCGGCATAACAATAGCTCACTGGCACTGGTTAAAAACAACAAGGTCATATGGCAGTTCAACTACGACGAAAAACAGAGCAAGCCATATTTTCATCCGATATCACTGACCGACGGAACAGAGCTGACATGGCTAAGGCCGCCCGACCACATCTGGCATCGTGCACTCTGGTTCTCCTGGAAATACATCAACGGGCTCAACTACTGGGAAGAAGACCCTGAAACCGGCCGCTCTGAAGGTATAACAGAGTTGCTCAATGTCAAAACCATCCCCAACAAAGACTATTCCGCCGAAATCGAAACTAAAATAATCTACCATCCCCCGGGAAAAGCCTCAGTGCTGACCGAAAAGCGAATGATAACTGTGCA
>CAZTKW010000221.1:2024-6169 GCA_964614315.1 uncultured Pirellulales bacterium | reverse complement strand
ACTAGTAAAGCAGTCGATCCCGACAGTTCATATTGGGATCACCTGCGGTTGAACACCCAGAATCAATTCTACATTACTGCTGCCCGTGATCTACAGCTTGCCGGGAAGATTCCAGGGGTCCTTCCGACTGACCCCCTCATCTCGGGGATCACCCACGATGCATGGCACAAGCCGGGTATCGCCCCGAAGAACCTCTCTCAGAAGGACACAGCGGCTTTCTTTGGTCCTAGCGATACGGCGGGTCTCTATTGTCAACGCCCATTTGAAATTCGGACCAATCCACCTACAGTAGATGGGCAGATAGTCGAGGTTACCCCCGGAAAGAAAGAGGGAACCTTCTCCATACGAGAGACCCCCGGCATGTTCGGGGCTCGTCTCGTAGATGATATGTGTACCCGTCCGCACTTCTACTTCGGGCGGAAGGTGGTTTCCTACACCGACGCCGATCTCACTCGCTTCCTGTATGAGCTCTGGGCTTTCCAGAGAACCCTCGCCGAGATGGAACTCTCCGGCCACTGGATTCACAACGAGCACTCCTGCGAGGCGATGTACAAGTGTCCGTACATCCCGATCTGCTACCACGGCCTCCAAGTCTGTGACGGCGAGACAACCCCTGCGGGGTTTAGGAGAAAGAAATGACGGAATCAGATCAGTGTACCTTGTGGAGTCTTTTGGCATTTGGCGGGATCGGACTGTTCTCGTTAATACTCGCAGCGGTATACGCCAAATCCCTCGAACGACGAGATCGAAAAGCTGCGGAGAAGAAGGCCCGCGAGAAGGCCGAGGCCGCAAAGGAGTCCGACGATGCCAGATAGACCGAGAGAATGCCCAGGGTGCGGAGCAGTGGTAAGCAGACACGGAGTTCACGGATACATCCTGCGGCGACATGGGTGGGTCCGCTACCAGTGCGGTAGACGGTGGCACCCGGAACATGGATGGGGAATGTCGCCACCATCATGCGAATGTAACGTCCTGGAGGCCGAGCGGGACCGGCTGCGGATCATTGTTCGACAGGCATTTGAGGAAGGGTTTGCTACGGGAATAGACGAATGCCGAACGCAACGCGGCGGAAAGGCTTGGCGAGAATCGAATGCCTACAAAGCCCTCGCTGCAAGAGTCAAGAAATGAAACGAATAATAACCTGTCCCCACTGTGGTTTAGAGTATGTATTTAAAGGGGCGAGTCCTCCCCAATTCAACTATGAATGGTTTTACACCTGTTGTTTTTGCGGGGAGGAGATTAACTCTACAGATGGTTGGGAACCGTTGATAGAAAGGAGACCCATGCTACCATACTGGCTTTATCTGATCGGAGCACTTTGTTTCGCAGCCGGAACTATCGTGGTTCTGGCCCGGCATTACTTGTAAGGAGACCCGGCATGGCTTCACCAAAACCTCCGAAGTCCGCTCGTTCAACGAAACCCCCACCGCCACCGCCCCCAGCGATGGCACCGAAGGCAAAGGCCCCCAAACACACACCCAAGACCTTCCAGATGATGCCCTGGACCGGCCAAGGGGAGGGTGAGAAGATCGTGGTCTATGGGTCTTCGGGTGCAGGCAAGACAACCCTGGCGGCTCAGTACCCGACGGCGAAGTTCCTCGGCCTCGATGACGGGGGGCGGAAGATTCGTAACCCCCTCACCGGCAAGCCTGTACTCTACGCGAAGGGAGTCCAGACCTTTGCCGACGTACTGGATGCCATTCACCAGACCGGGTTATGGGAACCCGGTGATATGTGTGTGATCGACACCTTCACCATTCTTGAGGCCCTGGCGGAACCCTACATCTTCGAGACCATTAAGCATGAGAAAGGTGGGACCGTCGAGAATCTGGAAGGGTACGGTTACGGGAAGGGTTACACGCATCTCTGCGACACGATGCGTATGGTCCTTCAGGAACTCGACGCCCTCATTCGGAACGGGGTGCATGTTTGTCTGATCTGCCAGAACGCCTCCGTCAAACGGGCGAATCCGGCGGGTTTGGACTTCCTGGAAGACGGCCCGAAGCTCTCGCACCCCTCCACGGAAAAGAACAGCGTCCGATTACTTACCGTCGAGTGGGCCGATCACGTCGCCCGCGTCGATCTCCAAGGGAGCACCACAGTTACAGGAGCTGCTGATGCGAAGCTCGGCAAAGCAGTCGGGACGATCACCCGCCGGGTGGTGGTCGAACCAGCGGCATATTTCATCGCGAAAAGTCGCACAATCACTGAACCCATCATCTCCTTTGAAGACCCCAAAGACGATTCCTTCTGGCAATTTGTCTTTCCTGACTAATCTCCTTCGGGCCGTCGCCCCGTCTCGGGGCCGACGTATTGGCATGATCCGAACCTTCTACCGGGGTCGGGATCGAAATCGGCCCTGCCGGTGCGGGTCTGGCCTCAAGCAGAAGCGATGTTGTGCTGCATCAGATCAGCAAAAGCAAGTATGGGCCGTGGCTCGACAACGGGAAGAAGCCCGGCAGAATCCGAATCTCCATTTACAAGTAAGGGTATAACTATGTTGCAACCACGAGGCGGGTTGTGCGTTATTGAAGCAGACGAATCAAAGGATGGACAGACAAAGAGCGGGATCATCATCCCGGCTAAGGTCCGGGATAACCCGGACGTACCCAAATATGGCACGGTTCTCGCACTTGGACCGGGCAAGATCCTCGACTCCGGCGTAGACTGTCCGATCACCCACCTGAAGGTGGGGGACCGAGTGCTATATCAAGTCAGAAATGCCATGCGACTCGAAGGTAAAGGAGGTGCATTCGACGGGCGAGATGTTTGGATTCTTAACGAACAGGATATCATCGGCGTAGAAGATGAAAGCCTGGAGTACCCGGCTCCGGCGTACGAGGCTCCGGAACCGCAGCCAACTTTGGCACTTCCGAATCGGCAAATCGTACATTGAAAGGAGTAGCTATGTCGCAACTGGACAGAGAGGGTGCATTTCGAGCTCGTGTTCTGGAATCCGGAGTGAATGTTAGCTCCGGGGGGTACCCGCAATTCGTCGCAAAGTACGAGATCACGGAGTTGTACGACGAAGAGGCGGCTGAGTGGATTCCGTGGGCTGAGTACCAGCAGACCATCACGGGGTACCACATCCTATTCACCGACACGAAGGAACTTCTGAACATGGCCCAGGTTCGGAAGGCTCTTGAGTGGGACGGCCAGACGTTTGCAAGTCTCGATCAGGCAGACTTCACGGATAAAGTTGTGCTGATCCGTGTGGAAGAGAATGTGTACCAGGGCACGACTCGCTTCCAGGTGAATTGGATCGATGCCTATGATGCCGATCCGATTCGCCAACTGCCCCGCCTGGATAACAAGAAAATGGCTGCCTTGGATCAGCAGTTTGCCGGGCGGCTGGCCGCTACCTCTGCCCCTGCCAAGCCCCCTGCGAAGGCCCCGGCGAAGAAAAAGGGCAAGGGTAGGGGCAAGAAACAGGAAGCCCCTCCTGCGGCCCCTCCTGCGGCTGAGGCTCCGCCCACGGCTCCGGCTGATACATCTCTGCCCGAGACGTGCAATCGGGACGGTGCCTGGAACGCTGTTCAAGAGGCCCGGGACAAGGACCTCACCCCGGCTCAGGTTGGAGCTGTCTGGTTGGAGAAGGTCGCTGCGATCGCTGCTGAGGATAGCATCGAAGAGGGTGACTTCACGGATGAACATTGGGCTCGGGTTCGTGATGAAGTGATGGCCCAAACCGCGAAGTTCTGAGGAAGGCAACTTCATGGCGACTGACTTCGCAGTAGTCTATGAACAATGCCGCACTAATGTCCTGCCAGCGATGCTTGAATCGCTGGCAGGACAGTTAGGGGTAAGTGCTGAGGCTCTTGATGCCCTGGGATACAGCTGGGACCTCCAGGAGAATTGTTGGCTGTCCCCGGAGCGTGACGCCGAGGGAAAGGTGATCGGGCTCGTTCGGCGTTCTGCTTCGGGTGGCAAGTGGTCGATTCCTGGATCTAAGCGAGGGTTAAGCTATGTACTTTCCCGAGATTACCTGCCGGGTAAAAAAGCCTATTCAGCCGGTAAACAGAATTGGGTGCGTACATCTCCTGATGTGCCTTGCCCGATCTGTGGTAAACATGATTGGTGTCTGGTGTCTGCCGAGAACCCACATGATCCCCAAGCAGTTCTTTGTGGTCGCTGCAAAGAAGGGG
>CAZTKW010000221.1:0-2012 GCA_964614315.1 uncultured Pirellulales bacterium | reverse complement strand
CTAAAAAGGATCTGGGGGATGCTGGTTACTTACACATACGTAAAGCTGCCGGAGATGTTACAGGGGGCCTTCCCCTCCCGCAATCAAGCCTGCCAATCCTGGTGGTGGAAGGACCAACCGACGTTGCCGCCGCCGCCGATTTGGGTTTTGTGGCGGTGGGAAAACCTGCGGCAGCTGGAGGACTGGCTTTGTTGGCCGATCTTCTTCTCAACCGCAACGTGGCAATTGTGGGAGAGAACGATGCAGGTGCTGGGGTGGAAGGCATGGAAAAAACCTTCCAGGTACTCAAGCCCAAATCTAAAAGTGTTGTCAAATTGTTACCTCCCTCTGGTGTTAAAGATCTCCGGACATGGTACAAACGAGGACTCACCCAAGAAGAACTTCTTGAGGTTATCGAAGGAGGAGATCGATACTCTGCGGACAACCTTCTCGAAAGCCATGCTCCACTCTACATCGCAGAACGATGGTTAAGGGAAGAGTACACCCAAGAGAGCGTGCCTACTCTCCGCAAGTTCAAAGGTGAATGGTTCCATTTCGACGGCACCCGGTACGTAGCTCTCGATGAAGCGGCTGATGTGCGAGGCCGATTGTACAGTTACCTTGCGGATAAGTCTGTGTTACGGAAGACGCTGAAGGGGGAATCTGTTGAACCCTACGAGGCTTCACGAACTAAGATATCTGATATACTGGATGCTCTCAATATGAGCTGCCCCGTTACGGATCAACCCCCTTGTTGGCTGGATGGACGGGAAACTCCCAAACCAAAGGAGATGATATGCTTTTCAAATGGGATACTCGATACGACGGCTTGGTTGCACGGGAGACCAGACTATCTCTTATCCCATTCTCCTCACCTCTTCTCCCTCGCCACTACGGGGTATCCTTTCGATCCTTCTGCCGAGTGCCCCCAATGGTTTGCTTTTTTGGAATCGACCTTGCGAGATCAGGACAAGATCGATCTGTTACAAGAGTGGTTCGGCTACAACATGATCTCAGACATGACCCACGAGAAACTGATGCTGTTCGTGGGGCAACCCCGATCAGGGAAGAGCACGATCCTCGATGTACTCCGAACGATCCTGGGTCCCGGACAGATTACGATAACCAGCTTCACCAATTTGTGCAAGGATTATGGTCTTGCATCTCTCGTCGGAAAGTTAGCCGTGTTCCTCCCAGATGCAAGTATATCAAAGAGTGTCGATGCCGTTCATGCCCTGGAAGTTCTCAAGCAGATTGTAGGACGGGACGGTATCGACATTCGGCGAAAATACCTCACTGACCTTAGTGACTATCGGCCAACCTGTCGGTTTACAATCGCCGTGAATTCCCTCCCCGCTCTCCCGGATCACGCCCGAGCCCTGGAACCCCGGCTCAACATTCTTCACTTCGAGGAGTGTTTCGTCGGACGGGAGGATCCAACCCTGAAGGCTCGTCTCCCCCTGGAGGCCCCAGGGATTGCGATGTGGGCTCTCCAGGGCCTTCAGCGGCTGCGATGTCGGGGGAGCTTCACCTACCCCGTCTCCAGTCTTCAGGTCATGGTTGACCTTCGACACGCGATGACACCACTGGCTGAGTTTATCGATGAATGTGCTACCCTCCAGGATGACGCCTGGGTTACCAAGGAAATGCTGTACGACTGCTGGCGGGCTTGGAGCAAGGACCACGGACTCCGGGTGATGACGCGGACCCAATTCGGGCAACGATTCACCGCGTTGTTCCCGTCTCTGCGGGCAAGTCGAGTTCGAGTATACCAGCAATCAACACGAGTTTATCTGGGGCTTTCCCTGACAGAGGAAGCGACAACTAGGTATCTAAGGAGAGCAGTATGAGACGCCAGTGGACCGGAGGTAAAGGCGACAACCCTCGTCGGGTCAATCGCCAGAAGTACGAAGCGAACTTCGAGCGAATCTTTGGGAAAAAGGAGCTACCCAATGAAGCACGGAACCGAACAGAGGACATTCGAGACGGGAGCGAAACGGGACACGAAGCAGGGGAAGCCACGTCCCTCCCTG
>CAZTKW010000220.1:0-6198 GCA_964614315.1 uncultured Pirellulales bacterium | reverse complement strand
GATTGAATTCGCCTTAGATAGCAACAAAGGTTTATTGTACGCAAGTAATTATCGTCAAAAGCCGTCTCAGTATACAGATTTAGAAAGCGGAAGAGACCTGGCCTCAAAGTCAGTGCCGAACTTTATAAGATCGATTGTTACGCCAGAATATCATATCCAATGCAGTCCTTATACGATGCGTGAAGGTATAATTCTAAGTAGTAAGGCTGTCAAAGAAGCTCGTGAGGAATGTACAGAGTGTGAATCGCCGTTGGTTGATCCGAGGACAATACTCGAGGTATCTACTCCTCCTATCTGGGAAATACTCTCTCACTTGGCAAAACGTATCGCACACGACGAATGTGCCATTGATGGGTATACTTTGAGGGTAGAAAAACGAACAGACGGTTTTATTACGGAATATCGCATACAAAAACCCAGTAAGCTGAGCCCGAAACCGGAAAGATTAGGCCCTGAATATTATCTGATTTTCATAATGACATTTTCCAGCGCAAAAGGATTTAACATTATTTCCGAGGAGATAACATGGGGTGATGGCAAGTTGTTTCAAAAGCGTACGTGGGATTACAAACTGGTTGATGGCATTTATCTGCCGCATAAAACAACTGAGCAGGTTTTTAGAGGAGATACTGGTAGACTCAGCCATGAGCAAAAAAGCACTTTCAATAATTTACAAATTAATCACCTTATTCCGGAAAATACATTTACTTACAAAAATCTAGGCATGAAAAATGGGGATAAATTCATAGATAAGATTGGGGGTAAGGAGTACAAGTATCAAGATGAAAAGCTCATTGAAGTTGAGAAGAAAAACAAGTAGTTGTTGAACCGTATACGCACATGATTTGATGTGACAAAATTCAACGAGATGACAAAGTGTTTCTATTTTCCCCTTACAGATTCTTAAGATTCCTTCGGCAAGCTCAGCGACTGTCTTTTTAGTCAATAATTATTGACCTTCATTTTTCACGTAAACAGCAGCAAATGAACCGGCCTGAAATAGTATGATGCTTATGGCAGCAATTCAGGCCGGTTTGGGGGTTTTGATTCGCGGGCGCCAAAGAAAATCCTTTGTAACTGAAGGTGAGTTGTGTATTAAGAGCCTATCCTAATAACCCGCTCTATCCCCAAGGGAAGGCCGGTACTGAACCGGTCCGGTTTAACATAAAAGACGCTATTATTTCGTTCCAAGTTTATTCTTACCCAGTAAATTTTCCTGTCAAAATCACGTAATTTTGCGAGTAGCATTCGACCACACTTATATGGTATTAACAAGATTTCAGATATACACTTGGAATTAAGCAGGACTGTAATGACAAGAGGATGTGTAATTTTAGCAGGGGGGCATGAGAATCTACTTGAGGGCATAAGGGGGTTACTCCAAACTATATTTGAGACAGTTGTGATGGTGGCCGATAAAAAATCGCTGTTTGAAGCCGCTGATAAGCTCAAACCCCGTCTCGCCATCGTTGATTTATCACTTCCTGTCTCCGGGGAGGTCAACGTTGCACGTGAAGTAAAAAGCCGTTATCCCGACCTCAAGTTGATTATTCTGAGTATTCACGATGAGCCTGCGACAGTCAGTGAAGTTATGTGCGCAGGAGCATCAGGGTTTGTTCTAAAACGGTCGATAGCCAATGACCTGCTTTTGGCGGTGCGCGCGGCACTAAAGGGGCGTACATATATATCGCCTTCATTGGAAGTTTAAATGTTAAGAAATGTTGGGATGATGCGCCTGGTCTTACCCGGAAGGCCACTTGATAATATGGCATGCGTTGGTAATTGTGGTTTATGATGTGCTGTGTTCAACTCACAGGTACGGAGTTTAGGCAAAGCGGCGGCAACAACAGTTTCATGTTCCTGCTCATAGTGCAAGAAGTTCGATGCAGCAGCGGTCGAGGAGGGCAAAGTCCAAGAAGTTAACTACCGAATCGGCGTTAATGTCGGGGCCATCGCACCAGTCCGGCTGGCGGCAGTTTCATTCGCGCCAGTGAGATACGAGAATAGCAAGATGGTCGAAGGCTCGATAGGTTATCTTGATGATGTCGATGCCGTAAAATTGTTGGCCGGTAGTAAGGCTGCCTATTACTTTTATCTCTATGCTCTGGTCATAACCTGTTATCGAAGCACATAAATCAGAGCGACTGAAGGTAGCTTCAACACGGACTAAGCCCTCATCATTAAGCAGGACCTTTATTTTGTACGATTCGATGCCGAGCGGTGCAATCACGGCTGGCGTATTGGCATCAACATCTTCGATGCTGAAACCCTCGGGCAGAACAAAATGCGCCTTGACCAACTTTGCTTTGCTGCTGAGATTCAAAGGCTGAAATTAAGCGAATTTGAGAATAAGAGCCTATCCCAAAACCAACTCTATTGCGGATGGCGGCAAAAAGATAAAGAGACGGACGGTGAGAATTTTTGTTTGCGTATTAGCTGCGGGGTATAGCGGTGGCTTCGATTTCGAACAAGAGGTCTGGGCGGCATACGTCACAAATCATCGTTATCCACGGCCATGCAAGGTCATCTTTTATTGAGTTGAAAATTCTCTCGACTTCGATTGTTTTGCAATAGGCCATTACCTGCGCTACATCTTCGTCGGTGGTGTTCATATCTTTTAGGACAGCGCGAACGTTTCGTATGGTTTCTCTTATCTGCCCTTCCGGGTCGTTGATATTTGTCGTAGCTCCGCTTAGGTCGATGGAGGCGGTCCCGGAGACAAAAACGGTTTCTCCGGCTGGTGTAACGGCTCTTGATGCCCTTGAGAAGGCTGAGCCATAATCAAATGCACATTGCTGCTTTCCGGCGGCCTGAAGGTACTGGATTGAGTTCTGCGGTTCAAGTACGGCGGAGAGGTCCATCGCACACTTTCCGCCGTTAGCCGGTCCAAGGCCAATCCCTGTGCTGGCAGGCATCGAGCGCACGCTGCCTTCTCCGAGTGTGCCTCGCTCAGTGAAAAACCTGTTCCTGACTTTGTTGAAGTCGTCATACCAGGAAAGGATGTCACCGAGCCACATCCAAGTTCTCGGGACCGAATGTATATCACCACCGAATTGTTTTAGAGCGGATTCGGCTTTTTCCAGCATAGCCTTTGCCTGTTCGGTAGCCGAGTCAAACTTTAGAGCTGTTATGCCTGAAAGTGTGAGGTATTTGCAGTTTGTCAGACTAACAATTTTTCCATAGGGTACGTTGTCAATTTTAACCGGTTGGGGTTCATTTTCACAGATGACAGCATAAACCTGGACACCTGCAAAGGTCCCTGAGAGACCCTCTTTACAGACCAGAAAGCTCGGAGCAACTCCTTTGTCAAGAGCACCGTAAATTCCTGAACGTATCTGCGAGAGTTCCTCCATCACATTTTGAGCGGCAAAAATACGTTCCTGCAGGATGTGCGCTCCTTTGGAAGTGAGTAAATCGCGGATACCGGAAAAAATTTCCTGCGCCTGCTCCTTCAGAGGTACATCCTTTTCGGGCACAACTGAAATATATATTTCAGACGCCGCAGGGGACTCAACACTATGTGTGTCCAATTCTACACCCATTTGCCTGTATCACCCTTCAAGAGTTTCTACCGGCTCATCCTTAAAATTCCACCGTTTATTAAACCGAATAAACCTCCATACTAACATATCGTTAATAAATAAGTCAAGCTTAAAGCCAAATATGCGTTTTTTCGCTTTAAAACGTTCCTTGTTAGTTAAATCAGCATTATAGGACTGTGGCTTGAAGTTTTTTTAGCATTTCATTCCCGCTGTTGCCAGTGCTCTTCGTAACCCGGTGCCGTTGCGGCTGAAGGAGTAGCCATAGTGACAGGTACCTCGACAGGTATCGTCCATCTGCCGATCAATCAGGATACGTTTCGAGGTAGTCTTTCAAGGTTTTGACCTAATAATTTTCGAAACGAGTTTGGCATCGCTCACGCATCTATATTTTTATCGGCAGCTATTATATCATATTTTACTCATAAATGCCCATCTTGCCCAGAAATCAGCAAGATTTTGTCAGGTGAAGAGGCATTTTTAGTTTAGAGTGGTGTGCTTATAACCGGTTTATTCCTGTACCTGCTGCCACGGTTCAGCTTTGGCCGTGGGAGTTGCCGAGGTAATTGGGATATCGGTCAGGCCCTGACCACCCGAGCGAATAAGACGTGCCAGCTTTCCGCGTGTTACAGGAATGGGCGATTTTATAAGCTCCGGTATTTGAAAGATTTTGAAAAAAGAGTCGTAAAAGGCGGCATCTTTTTGGGGAAGAACAAAAGGCTTGTATGCATATCCATTCTGGTCGATATAACTAAAATAGGGTCGTATAAACAGGCCGTTGCCCATTTTACTGCTGAATACAATCCATCGGCCGTTGCTTGACCAGCAATGCCACGATTCGCTTTGGTCGCTGTTGCAGTCCAGGAGTTTGTAATTTCCAGTACCCAAGTCCATCATGTACAGGTCACTGCCTGCCTGAAAGGCGGGAAAACCACTGTATTGGCTCATGCAAAACAAGAGAAATTTACCGTCGGGAGAGATTCGCGGTTGAGTAATACTTAAACCGGTTTTTTCCGAAGAAAGCACAGTTTCCATTTCACCCCACGTGTCGCTTTCAATGTCGTAGCTGATTCGAACAAGGCTGTATTTGCTCTTCTCGTAGTTTTCAGGAGGAACGAACTCACGGTTCGACCACAATATTGGGGCTCTGCAGAAGTAAAGGTATCGGCCGTCCGGTGACCAGGTTGGAAACGTCTCCAAGTAATCTCCATGAGAAAAATTTGGAGAGGTTTTTAATGTTTTTGATTCAAGCATATAATAACCCATAGATGAATCAAGATCCACAACATCACGAACTTCTTCTCTGGCCGAATGATAAAACTGGCGCACCCTGTAGATTGTGAACACTATCAGTTTTCCGGTTGGGTGCCAGGTTGTATGCCCTATCGGGGCGGAACCAAACTGTGTTCTGGAATCTATATTCGAAGCTTTTCCATCCTCGATTAGCAGCATGGAGGCGCCTTTGAAACTTCTGATATGTATCAGCATCTTATTGGTGTTGTTATCAAGGAAAGTGTGGCAGTTAGCACAACCTTTGTCATAAGATTTGTTGTTCAATATAGTCGATTCATCGAAGTTTTCAATATTACGCTGATAAATACCCATATCACCCCATTGGCTGTACAAGGGTCGAATTCTTCTGTAGACCAGAAACCCATCGATGTTTTCATTGGCGATTTTATTGCTGATGGTATCGAATCGCTCCCACAGCCCATTTGTTCTTTTCACAAAAACATCAAAATACAGTTTTTCTCCCTTATTATTATTAAGAAGTTTACGCCACGACTTCTGAGGGATTTCAATTTTTGGTGACCGGCTAAAAACTTCGATTGGTTCACCTTGTTTGGAAGATATTTTTACACAATAATGCGAACCTTCTTCCTTTACTAAAAAGTTTAACGGCGCTATGTTCGGCGGGATAATTGTTTCGCAGTAGTCAGGACTGATACCGGCGGGCCTGTCAACAGTATTATACTGTTCAATCGCTACCCTGTTATCAGCCAGGAAGTAACCGAGTGTGCCGGCTGATAATAAGACCAACACCAATAGTATGAATAAATAGAGATATTTTTTTTTCATCTATCCGCTCCAGAGAAGCCATACATAGAATAGAATAAATAGCTATCCCCGTATTTTTCCTTCAGTTCATCTACGGCCGCTCTTTTGTTTCCACCATAACGGTTGTAGATATGAAGGTAACTTTTGAATCTTAATCGGGAGGCAGCGCTGATTCTGAGATTGCCCAGATTAACTTCTTCTTCTGTATTAGCCATATAAATCAAGGCCGCTTCCTCATAAAGCCACGGAATCTCGGAATAACCAAGTTCATCCAGCCTGTAGAGATTATTCACAAATTCCTCGAAATCTCCGTGCAGTAAACACCAACTCATCAGGTATTCAAAAGCCATACGGTTTTGGCTGTTTTTCTCCAATAAATCCAGAAGCATATTCTTATTTTTATAAAGAAGGCCTGTATAATCTTTCTCAATCATAAAACTTCTCAGTCGCTGAACCTGTTCATCTGTTGACAGGTTTGGGTCTCGTTCAAGTTGCTCCAGATAGCCATTAGCCCAGTCAGAATAAAACAATGTTTTACTAAGTGCAGTGAGGTAAATTTTAGCGGCACCGATTCTACCCTTAACCAAATAAAACAGGGCCG
>CAZTKW010000219.1:0-6218 GCA_964614315.1 uncultured Pirellulales bacterium | reverse complement strand
TCCACCAGCCCTACCAACGTTCCCAGCCGTGCATTTACATAACTTAGACATCCGATATCCTATCCCTACAGACACAGTCTCCGAACCGCCTCTGCAGTCTCTTTATTTGACACATGTAAATAAATTACAGTCGTGATAATACTTTTATGTCCCATCAACCTTTGAATCACCTCGAGCCGTTCACCCTGTATTGAAAGCATTGTTGCGAAAGTATGCCTTAGACCGTGTGGAGTTATCACTCCGGATATCCCCAGGTGTTTTAATGAGCAAGATTTTATCATTCTCTCTATATACCGTCTCGAAATCTTACTACCTTTTTTGTTGATCAGCAGCGCATGGATCACTGATCTTCCATTTATCTCTCTCAACCTCTTCAGTGCTTCTTTACTCTCACTATTCAAAGGCACCTCTCTATAAACACCACCCTTACCATTTATTTTTAATACATCCCGATCATAATTAATACTATCCTCACTTAAATTCACCGCTTCGCCCACTCTCAACCCTGTATTCAATATTAGTTTTATAATTTGATAATCTCGTTCTTGAGTAAAATTTTTTCTTGATAAACTACTTAGAAGCTGCTTTACTTGACTCAGCTCTAAAAATTTAATTGTTCTTTTATTCGAATTATTCATTTCACTGAACTCCTTTCTTTGTTTGGGACCCTCTCGGGTCCCATTTTTTTTTCTCTAAGTTCTGATTATACTCCTTATGGTAAGATGTCAAGCCTTATTTCACATTAAAAGATTACTCTCTCCTTGTTCGCTTTTTATATTATAAGTCGAACTTTTCGACTTTTACCTAACCTTACCATCATTTTTCCCTTGACTCTTCTTCAGAACTCTGTTTACCAATATGTAAGATTTAACAATGAAAGGAGAGTAAACTATCATGCATAAGTACTACTTTAAAATTACCCTGGAACTCAACCGGGACTATCCTTCCAATTCATCTATGGTAAACGTAAAGGATTTTAATAAATGGCTGGATAGTCTCGTTGAGTCTAAAGATCTAAAGGGAACCGATTTTAACATCATTCACTCTTGCGCTCTACTATCACCAAGAAAGGAGAAATAAAGTGGCAAGCTGCCCATTCCTAACCATAGCCAATGCTATGGACTTAGTCATCGACTTTGATTTCAAAAAACATTCCGCTTTACCTCTCATTAAATCTTTTTGTAAAACTCACGATTGCCCTTATGCTTTTATTATCCCCACTCCTAATATAGAATACACCCCGACTGATATAACAGAAGAAGACATTAAATTATCCGTTGATTTGGTATCCTGTAAACTCGTTACTATTGCCATTGATTTAATTTTGCCCTCTGATATGATGTTAAGAGGGCGTATCTTTTCCTACTGGGACACCGCATTAGGAAAGGTTCGCAAAGGGGGTATGATTAAATGACATTAGCTAATAATCCTAATTCAATAATTGTTGAATTACCTAAAGTTGAAGTGGAGAGGATGCAGAATATGGTTATTTGTAGAAAAAGAAACAGTTGTTTACATATAAAATGTAAACACTATTACCTACATGAACCAATACCAATCAAAAAAGGAAGAAGAGGAAGGTGTGACTGGGTAATAAGGCTTTGTCTAAAAAATAATGAAATGGTAGATTGCGAAAGATTAAAAATAAAAGAGCATTAATAGAGGTAAACAAACATGATTGACAAAATATCTGAAGAATTCAAAGTCGGCCCATGGCGATATCGCCTGGAGTCTGTTAAGTGTGGAAAAAAGAATTGCAAGTGTAACACCCTTGCAGAACTCCACGGACCCTACTGGTACGCATACACAAGAAGAGGCGATAAAATCATTAGCGTTTATATCGGACGTCGTTTAATCCTTTTACATTCCGACGAAGGGAAATCACTTTTGAAATCTCGATCGAAAAGAATTATTCCTGTTCCTGACAATGAACTTACCACTTAACCCTAATTGGTAAGATTAAAGTTTTCCACATTTATCCACATCTTATCAACATAGTTATCCACATTGATTTTGATGTGTTTTTTAATAGTCAAGGTAAGATTTACCAATCCTTGACATTTTTTTATCTGGTAAGTTATCCACATCATTCTGTCTTATCTACTACTACTTTTATCTCTATTACTTAACTCTTAGTATTTCTTAGTAAAGAAAACAAAGATGCCCTACTTACCATCACCTTTTATTTTTCTCTTGACAAACCGTCAATTCTTTGACATAGTTATTCTCAAAAAGGTCAAAATTATGCCTAAAAAAATTATTAACACACCAGATCTCGAAAACAATCCTGGTGATAACCATTCTGTGCATCTTATCTCTGCTCTCGCTCGTAGTGTTGGCAACATACCTTTCATTATTAATATCATCATTGAACTTCTAAGGCTTTTAATCGACCTTCTAAGTTCTAAAGATAAAGATAAAAAAACTTCACAAAAGGAGTGATCCATTATGGCTAAAATACTTTTCGGCCCATTAATTGCCGAAGCAAGAGGACAAATTGGTGGAGTCGTCTTTTCACGCAACACTCACGGCCCCTATGTCCGTGAAAACTTTTCCCCTGTCAATCCTAACACTGAAAGACAACAAAGCATTCGCGCTGCTTTAACTCTTGCATCCACCGCCTGGAGAGATACCCTTGACGCTTCTATGCGTGGTGAATGGGATCAATTCGCGAAAAACACACCCGTAGTTGATAAGTTTGGCAAATCAGGTTTTTTAACAGGATTCCAACAGTATGTAGGTCATCAAGTTATCGCTAATATATTAGGTCTTCCCGCTCTAACTCTCAGCCCTCTCGGATTCGGTCATGCAATTAAACCTTCACTTGTTACAGCTGATATAGCTACCTGTCACGATAATCAAAAAGTAAATCTTGTCGCTGCTACCTTCGTTGATAATTACGACCCCGCTGCTGCTGATGTTCACACATTAGTTTTTCAAGGTAAGGCTATTTCACCAGGGAAATCTTATTATAACGGCCCCTACAGGTTTGTTGGTTCTGTTGCATTAGCCACCGTTTATCCTTTATGCCTCGACGCTGCTTATCCTATACCTATAGCAAACTCTATCGTACCGGTTAAATTCGTACATTACGACGCCTTCGGCCGCTTGAGTGACGCATCGTCTGTATTCACCACACCATCAGAATGTTGTACTCCAGGTCCTTAGATCTTTTATTTAATAGTAAGATTTAGATCCTTTTTTGTTTTACATATTGTGATTAGAACTTATTCTCCTGTCTAAAAAAACAGCTCAGTTCTTGATCAAGAAACTTGTTTTTGGTAAGACGGATATCTATATTTATTAAAAGGAGATTTTTCCTTGGCTCTTGTTAAACCTTCTGGACTTATAACTGATATCGTAGGGAGCGTTGGTGGAACCACATTCCAACGCTCTCGCTACGGTCTCATCGCTAAAAATAAAGGCTCTCCTTCTGTTTACCCGACCCCACCCCAGGCTCAAAAACGCTCTATTTTCTCTTTTCTAAATAATTACTGGAGAGAAATTCTTTCAGACGATCTACGCATTGGCTGGAACACTTACGCTGCAAACACCCCATGGTTAAATAAATTCGGCGACACAGTTTATCTTAAAGGTTTTAACCATTTTATTCGAATTAATTCAGTTAGAATTTGTGGCGGTTACTCTTTAAGACCCTCAGCCCCTGAAGCTTACGGATTGGCTGTTCAGCCCGGAGTTGACACTGATAATTTAGTCTACATACCATCAGGTATTGTTGAATGTTATGAAGAAGAACCCAATTCCATTTGTTTACTCTCGAGTGCATGCTTCACAAATATAAACATTCAGCTTGAAACCTACCGCGTTTTTGTTTTCACCGGTTACCAACGCTTAACACTCCAGTCTTACTACTACTCATACAAATACATCGGTAGACTCTCTGGAATTATTTTATACCCTCACTTTATACTTATCCCTTATCCTATGATGGTAAACGAAAAACTTATTCTACCCAGTTATTTTGTTTGTGAAGACCTTTTAGGTCGTCACTCACGCCCTGAATATGCTCAATTACCCTACCACTGCACACCTGAACCATAAATATTCATTCCCCATTTCTCATTTAATCTTTTCATAATCTCTTGACAAAATCACGATTTACTCTTTATACATTAACTAACATCTTAACATAAAATCTCTTGATTCTCTTAATAAATTAACTAATATCTTCATAAACAATCTCGATAAACTCTCAAGAGATTAACTAATAGCTCCATAAACAATCTCAATAAACTCTCAAGAGATTAACTAATAGCGCCATAAACAATCTCGATAAACTCTCAAGAGATTAACTAATAGCTCCAGAGATAGTCTCTATACGCTCTCGATAGATTAACTAATAGCTCCAGAGATATCTCCTATACTTTCTCGATATATTTCCTATCTCCTCCAGAGATAGTCTCAATTTACTCTATTTAAACTTCATTTAAACTCCATCTAAACTTGATTCAAACTCGATTCAAACTCGATTTATTCAATCAAAAAACTAATAATTAAAAATTTTAAATTAAATCAAATCGATTTGATCCAAAAATCTCAAATCGTTTCAAAAACCCTAAAATATACAATAAACACACAAAAAAAACACACCAAAAACACAAAATTTTAATTCGGAACCTCATTTAAATACAATCGGAACTGCTGATTGCTACTACCTTGAAACACACAGAGATGATGTAAAATAAAAAAAATAAATAAAAACGATATGAATCGATTCCAATTTTCCTAATCGATTAGGAAAATGCAATTTCTGTAAATACTTAAACACATATAACATTTACACCAAAATAAATTGAATACAATCATGATTTAGGAAACTTTGGAATCACTGTATAATAAAAAAAAAAAAATAAATCGTTATGGAACGATTCCAATTTTCACAATCGATTGGAAAAATGATTTTTTGTATATATTCTCATATAATTAAACAAATAAAGTCTGTAAATATTTTTGATTCGATGTTGAAATTATTCTTGAGGACACTTTCGAGTATGTTAATATTATCACGGATTGATTTTGTAGCAATGCTCACGTACAATAGCATTAATTCATACCATTTCTCCACAATATCACACCACACATTTAATTTCTGTTTGATATTGACGCTTTATTTGCTTATCTTATGTACATCACTATCATTTGGGAATATGGAGTTCCTCAGCCGTTGATTTAATTTGAAGTTCATACTTCCTGTCAGGGTTTCACTTTGACTTGTTTTCAAACTCCATAAAACGCTAACGGGAATATGTCAGGGTAGCGGTGCAAGGATGTTGCGGGCTGGTTTACGTTAATGCTCAGGTTCTGCCATCTCTCGTTTAAGTCCTCACCTCAGCTCTCTCTACTCCCGCCTTGCGGCCTGACACTGGCTTTACTTGCGCGGCGGTGCCATCCCGCTTTACTCGGCTCAACTACTCACTCAGCTGTTCTGCTTTGTTGGTCGATCTCGTGTGGAGGCTTAACACAAGTGATGCTTCCGGGTCGGGCGGGCGGGCTTCCCTTTACTCGGCCTGCTCTCAGTATCCTCGCACAAGGAAAGCGTGCCTCCGCAACTCTCTCAACTGGGGCGGTGTTTTGCACAGTTACGTTTGTGTTTTTTTTCGCCCGCCCTCCCCGGTAGTACTTATGTTATAGTTCGCGCTCTCCGTGTTTCTGTTTTCTTAATCCCGCCCGCAGAGAGTGGTGCGCTCTGGTATTAGTCAAAAGTCAATTTTCGACTTTTCCACAATTTTCTAACTACTTGATTACTCTTCCGAGATGAAAAAGAAAAGACTATGGAAGGTTAAAAAATGGAAAAATTTTTTAATTCTATGTTAAAGGGCTACGCCCCGTTAAACGCGGGATTGTAACGCCATAGAAAAACTTAAAAACCTATAGCGTTAAACCTGACGTTGTAACGACATAGAATGAAATTTTCACTCAATTTGCTTTCTAATTTTAACCGGTAAAAATTGTTAAAATTGCAAATTTTGTGCCAATTTCACCTTTTACCATACCCTTTTCTTTTTCATCTCGGAAGAGTCTCCGCACAAGCCTTGCGATTTTCTCGCCAACACAGTTGTCACGAAAATCGCCACGAGAAAAACCCAAAACTCTTCTCTCACACTACCGCCTCTCTTTGTTCAGTTTCCGCAGCTGATTCCGTCTCACTTTTCCTCGAGCTATCTTTTTTCGCACGGCGTTTTATCGGTGACTTAGCT
>CAZTKW010000218.1:0-6237 GCA_964614315.1 uncultured Pirellulales bacterium | reverse complement strand
GCGACGGCTTTTACCTCGTTCTTGTGGTCGGCCAGGAAGTTATAGACCTTCTTCGCCATGTCGAACAGTTTCTTCGCTGTTTCGATTACGCTTACGAAGGCGTCCGAGACCTTCTTCGCCCATGCCGCCAGCTCGCCGCTCTCTTTCATCTCGTCCAGCCTGCGGAGTATCTTGTCTATCTCGGCCTTGAGGTATTCGAATATGCCCGACTCACCGATCTTTATTCTGAACTGGTCCCAGGCGTCACCCATCATCGAGAGCTTGCCCGCCCACGTATTCGCCAGCGCCTCCGTCATCCCGGAAATCTTTTCACTCTCCGTGAACGTCTCGTACATCGCCTTCCGGAACTCAGGCAGCGTCATCTTCGTGATGTCCTCGATGCCTTTAAATTCCTTTATGACGTTTATGATGCCGCGTTCCCGGAACACGTCCGCGGCGCCCGCGCCCGCGGAGTACGCGCGGCCCAGCGCGCTCGCCGCCTCTCGCAGATCGGTGTCCATGAACGCCGCCAGGTCCTCGAGCGGTTCCATCCATTCCTCGATCTCCATCCCGAACCGTTTGATAGTTACGCCCGCCTCGGCTATATCACGAAACGCGAAAGGCACCTTCGAGGCGTTCTCCACCAGGTAATCGAATGCATCCGCGGCGCGCTCCACGTCACCGTAAAGCACCCGCAGCGATACCCGCGTCTTCTCCATCTGCGCGTTCACGCCGATCAGCCCGCGCGTGAAATCCGTTATCGCCCGGACACCCACATACGCCGCCGCCAGCCCGACGAGCTTCTTCGTCATATCGCCCACGAGCCGCTTGCCGCCCGTCAGCTCTTTATTGAACGCCTTCACGGCGCTCCGGACGCGGCCCACGTCGCCCGACATCTCATCCTTCGCCCGGATGATTACCTGGAGGATTTCTTTTCCCGTCATTGCTTTCCTTCGTGCCCCTTCGTGTAACTTCGTGGCTAATTCTTTCTCGTTACGACGCGGAGCATCGTAACGCAATATGGTCGGGCGCGATTCATCGCGCCCCTACCTACTTCCTTCCTCTCGCTCCCTCCGCAGCTTCTCATTGATGCGTTCCTCCCTCTCTTCTTCCGATTCCTCCCCATCCTCCGGCAGCTCGACGCCCAGCGCGCGCGCGATCTCTTCCTGCACACCACGCGCCCGCGCCTGCGCCCGATCACGCGCGCCGATAAACTCGAAGTACATCAGCGCACGCTCGAGCGTTACCGTCTCGAGTATCAGGTCGTGCTTCGAGGGGTCTCCCCCGGCGAGCCGGGCGACTGCCCGGTGAATGACTGACTCATCGAAAAGATTTCCTCTATCCCCGCCGGCGCCGCCGCCGCCAGCTTCGTGAACAGCGGCGATCCTTTCGAGAGCGCGAAAAAATCCTCAACCACCCCCGCCAGGGTTTCCTGGTCGAGCAGCAACAACTTTTCCGCCAGCTCCTCGAGGTTCTTTTCGCGCGGGTCCGCGCCCTCCTCGCACAGCACGATCGCGCAGAACTCAGGCAGCAGTTCGACCGCGCCCAGTATCACACGCTCCAGCGTATCGAGATCGAGGTCGGCTTCCTCCTTCAGCCCGGCCGTGTCGATCCTTTTCAGCAGCCGCGAGAGCTGCACGATCTGCACCAGCAGGATCGGCCGCTGCTCGTAAGCCACGCCGCCGATCTCATATTTCATAACCTCGGACTGTTTCTCCACAGTAACACCTCCGTTTTTTAGCAGCGAGGATCGAGAAGCGAGAATAGAGGAAAGGGAATAGGATATCCGAATTCGGTCTTCGATCTTTACCCTCTCTACTCGCTACCCGCTACTCGCTACTGTCTTTTTCACGCCGCGCAGCTCGCGACCTCATTCTTCACGATCACTCTCACACTGCCGTAAGTCGCGTCCTCCAGAACGAGCAACTCGATATCCTCCGACAGTTTCCGCCCGTCAATTCCCGGCCTGACCTCCTTCAGCCCCACCGCCGGGAAGATAAACTCGACGGTGTACTTATGCCCGTCCTCGTACTCCACGCCCTCGCACTTCAGGTGTATCCCAAGCGTGTCGCCGTCCTCGACGTATTGCTCGAATATCGCGTCGTACATCTTCCGGCTGATCCTGACGGTCTGGTCCCGGCCGCCGCGCTCGATGTCGTTCGCGTAGTCGCCCGTCGCAGCGCCCGGCGTGAAGCTCACCTCGAGGTTGTTGTTCAGGTCCCAGCTAACCGTCTTCAGTTCTTTACTCAAGGTACGGCCGCCTTTGAAGTTCGTCCCGTCCCAGGTGCCGCCCACCACCACGCCCAGGTCGCTCACCCTCAGCCGCGCGGTGTCCTCCACCACCGTCGACGGGAAGGTGCTCCACGCCTCGTCCGTCCGGTAGGTGCAGTCGTAGTTGATCAGCGTGCTCGTGTCGCCCGGCGCCGTGATGCTGATCGCCGTTCCGCTGCAGCCCGTCACCGTCACGTCGTACCATACACCCGTCGACAGCTCCGCCTTCACCTCGTTCACGTTCAGGTAATCGTCGTCCAGCACCGCCGTGGACACCAGTATCTCCGTCGCCTTGTCCAGCGCCTCCACCGTCTCCCGCGTCCTGTCCGTGCTCACCTTGCCCGTCCCCAGGCACTGCCCGCTCACCTTCACGAAGCTGTCCTTCTCGAAGGTCATCGATACGGTGTTCACCGCCAGCGATGCGTACCTGTTCAGGTAAACCTGCTTCCCGAAGTAGCACATCGCCGTGAAGGTCTTCGGGTCCATGTCGGACGTCGGCGTGATGGTATGCTTCTTCCCCCCGCCCGCCGCCGCCGAATCCACCTCGCCCAGCGCGTAACCGCACAGCAGCAGCGCCACCGCCGGCGTCATCCGGTCGCTCTCGATGTTCCACTCCACCGTCCGGCCCAGGTTGTACAGTTTCGTCCGCTCCTCGTACCCCGTCATCTCCTCGACGTCGTCCTCGCGCCGCCGCTCGGGTAGTGGCAGCGACCCCAGGTTTAGCGCGTCGAGCGTGCTGTCCAGCGTCTGCTCCGTGTTGATCGCCGTCTCCGCGGTCTCCAGAGAAAACGCCACCCGGTTGTACTTCGCAATGTAATTCCTCTTCGCCACCTTCCATCACTTCCTTTCCTTTTTTTGTTTTTCTTCGTGCCCCTTCGTGTCCCTTCGTGGCTAAATAACTTCTTCAAAAATAAAACTGACGCTGCTCACCGCTATCGTCTCGAATATTATTTCCGGCTCGTCCTCGTCCCAGTAAATCGGCGTAATCATCTGGCCGTCGGGCCGCAGGTCGGCCTCGAAGTCTTCACCGTGCAGCGCCTCGCCCACGGCGTCCACGATGTCGTATATCCCGCCTTCCTCCATCAGCGCCGCGCCGCGATCGCTCTTCCAGTTTTTCGCGCAGATTATCGCGGTGACGTCCCAGAGCCGGGAATAAGCGTCTTTGTCCGGCCCTTCCCTCATCGCGCGCCGGCCCGCGTATACGATGTAAGCCGCCGGGAAATCCGCCGACATCTCCTTCAGCTCATCCACCGTCGGAAACTTGCTCAGGCACCTGACCGATTTAAGCGTCTCCATAACAAGCTCCTCCTCGAGCTTCCCGATTATCAGACCCACCATTTTCGTTATCTTTATGAGTGTCATTTCTTGTCCGCTTTTCCCTCGTTACGATGCTCAGCGTCGTAACGCTTTCCCTCGCTACTCGCTTCTCGCTACTCGCTACTTCCCTTCTCCCGTATAGTGCTCGAGCATCCGCTGCCTCACTCTCGGCCGGAACCGCTTCATGCTGAAGTACGGGCGCGCCGGTATCACAACCTTCTTCACCAGGTGAAACAGCGGCCTCAGCTTCCCGCCCGCCTGCTTCTGGAAGATCATGCCGACCCAGCTCCCCATGAACTTCAGGATAGCGAACGTATTGTCATAGTCACGCGCCGGCCGCTTCACCGTCTCGTCATACGGTATCGTCAGGAACTTCGCCCGTTTCGGCTTTATCACCCCGCCGTAAAAATGTATCCGCGCCCGCACGTCGCTGCTCCCGATCGTCAGGCTGTCCGCCGCCGGCCGGTAGGTGATCGACCTCTCCAGCCTTCCCGTGCGCCGCAGCGTCTGCCCGCCGCCCTCGGCGCGCCTCGATTTCTTCCAGCCCGGCCCTTCCTTCTCGAATGACTCCGCCACCTCCGCACGCGCGTCGCCCGACTGCTTCTTCATCGCCTTCGCCGGCGACCGCCCCGCGTGCGTGAACAACATCTCCAGCCGCTCCGGAACACCCTCCCGCGGCTCCCTTATGATTGTCATTCTTATTCCAGCCATTTTTCCTTCGTGTTTCTTCGTGTGACTTCGTGGCTAAGTCCTTTTCTTTTTGTCTTTAAAAATCGTCCAGGCTTCCAGTCGTCCCCGCGCCCGGGTCCCCGGTCGTCATCACCTTCTTCTTCCCGCTCGTCGTGCTCCGCGCGCCGCTCGCCGCGCTCTCCGCCGGCGCGTTCTCCGCAGTGTCCAGCATCCCGGGCGTCTTCATCACCCTGTCCAGCCAGGCAAGCTCATTCTTGAAATCCGCTTTATCGTCCTCCGTCAAAACCTCCGCGTCTTTCTTCATCTTATAGTGCTCCAGCGATGCCGAGCAGTCCTTTATGACGTCCGGCGCCGGGCTCATCGGCACGGTGTACCTCACCGCGCAGTAACTGTTGATCTTCGCGTCCGCCCAGGCGATCGCCTTGTCCACCGCGACGTCGTCGATCTCGCCCGTCCCCTCAGTGTCCGTCAGGTCCACCAGCTTCCGGCCCTTATTTGATTTCTCTATGTCCTCGAGCGTGCAATATGCCATTTTTTTTCTTTCCTTTCGTGCCCCTTCGTGTCCCTTCGTGGCTAAATCTTTTTTCTTTTCCCGACACCCGATACCCGATACCCGACACCCGACACCCAGCCTTTCTCAAGCGATCCGCCGCCCGGTGATTATTTCCAGGTGTTTTCTCAAGTGCCAGTCGTGCCTGATCCTCGGGCCGGCGAGCTGAGGGATCGCGTCCTCCGGGTTTATCAGCTCGCAACTCTTCGTCAGCATCCCCGCGCCCGTCGCGTTGATCCAGCGCGCGTTTTTACGCGGCGCGCCCGGCCCCAGCCACCCGCCGCCCATCGCCCACTCCAGCCAGTCACGGCTACCCAGGAACGTCGACATCGACAGCACCTTGTCGCCGTTCATATCACGACACGGAATCAGCGTCTCCTGGTTGCGCCGTTCCCCCGCGGTCCCGAAACAAAGATTTAGTCCGACATGGAGGATCGGGTCGCAGCCCATCAGAAAGGTCAGGCAGCTCGCGTCCGTCGTCACCGTCCCGCCGCTGAACGTCACCCCGAAATATCCTTCCCTGCCTCCGAAGTAGTGTTTAACCACCTCGTCCCAGAAGCTATCCGCGCCGCGCAGCCCCTTCTTCTGACTGTAAAATACCGAGTCCGTGATCGGCACGCTGTTCACCAGGTCCGGCGACTGCGCCGGGCACATCGCCACCAGGTCGCCCTTCCGATGGTTCTCCAGGAACTTCGCCGCGTGCTTCTGCACGTCGGATGATATCGTGATGTCGGGTTTAACCCCCGCGTCACGCAGGCGCTGATATGCCGCGTCAACCGCCACCACCAGGTATCCGCCCTGGTACTCTTTCAGCAGCGGCAGCGCCCGCTCCAGGCTCGGGCCCGCACTGCATATCACCGCCGGGATACCATCCATTCTCCTGAATAAATGCTTCACTCCCGGCAGCGGCGCCACGCGCGCCCAGTTCGACGCCCAGTTCACACGCCATAACTTCCCGAACCGCGCCGCCATCCTCGCGTTCGCCGACGCCGCGAACGCACTCCGTGTCGCCGCCGACTTCTTTTTCTCTTCTTCCTCTTCTATTCTTTTCCGCGTGTAAGGCGCCAGCCGCTCCGAATGCAGCGCTATCCCGCCCAGCTTATCAATCGCCGACTTCAGCTCCGCCGCCGGCGCCAACGGCAGCCGCGGCGTGTGGCCCCACTGCTCGAGATACCCGGTCGGATTCTCCAGCGTCGCTACCTTGTGTTTTTCGCGCATCGTCGTGTTCCTTCGCGGCTCAATATGTTCGGGCGCGATGAATCGCGCCCCTACTCCTGCGCCGTCATCGTCCGCAGAATCCTCACCTTGAAACGCCGGCTCGTTTTTTTCTTGCCGCTCTCAGCGTAACTCAGGTGTAGTTCCGCTGTGTACTCGCACGGCGTCGCCGTATCCTCCGCCGTCATCGTCACGCTGCACTTGCCCGTCGTCGG
>CAZTKW010000217.1:0-6242 GCA_964614315.1 uncultured Pirellulales bacterium | reverse complement strand
ACTAAAAAACAACAACTTACAACGCCGCTCAAACAGCGCTTACAAACCAGCTTACAAACAAAACCCAAAAATAGCTTAAAATACCCTTCGGAGCAAGCACAAAATTTGCCCGTTGATTTGGCCGAAATCATAGCGATTTGGCCGGACTTGCCGGAACATATCAAAGCAGCAATTAAGACTCTGACCGAAAGTTGCGAAACGAAGCAGGAGGCAGTCGACAGACCGGTCATTTACAATGTGGGTTATCAATTCAGAACGCTGGAGGATGTGCTCAATATCATTAAAGAGTACAGCATTACTGTTTTGGTGGATGTGCGAAGCATACCGTACAGCAGAAAAAATAAAGATTTCAACAAAAATAATTTAATGCAAGGTCTGCCTTGCAAATACTTATGGCGAGGCAAAGAGCTTGGCGGCAAAGAAGGCGAGAGAATAAACGAATGGAAAGAAGGCTTGGTGGAAATTGCCAATCTGGCCAAGACAGAAAAAGTTATGCTGATGTGCTTAGAAGATGATGTAAACAGGTGTCATCGCCGAGTATTGGCCGAATTATTAACCTTGCACCATAATATACATAATATCAGCGTTTGAAGCTCACACGGCAAATATGGGAGTTTATGATATGGCTAAGCGGTTACAACAAAAGAAAATAGACCAGATGTTTAAGGTTTGGGTGGAGAGGCAGTCTGTTGAGTATGTGTCGAGAAAGTGTTCAGTTTCACCGACAACAGTTAGGCGATATAAAAGGCTGCACGATTGGGACAGTAGATTGGCAGGTATTCAGCAGAAGGCGCAGGCAAAGCAGGACGACAATTTGGTTAAAGTTCTTGCGGATAACCTGAAATTCGTCAAATATGCTAAAGGCAAAGTTATTGAGCTTATGCAGGCCGGCGGAACGGTTAGTAAAAATCCAGTATCTGACCTGGATAAGATGATAAGATTAGAGCTGTTATTAAAGGGTGAGGCTGATTCACGAACGGACGAGGTCAGCAATAATGAGTTGAAGGACGTTCCCACCGAGGAGTTGATAAGGATGAAGAAAGCTCTTGAAGAAGCAAATCATACCGAAACGAAAAGTAAAAATGGAGCTGGATAACTTGCGTTTTTCTCTTAAAACCTGCGATTTTATATTTTTTTCAGATTTACCTTAATTACCATTTTTTCTGCCTAACTGGCTACCAACTTTTAATCTTTTTTTACCCAAATCAAAGAACCCGCAAGCCAGCGTGAGCCACCAACTTCATTACCATTGTAATCAACTATTGAAATACGAGCCTTGTCAGGATCACTTGGACTGCTTATTGTCGCCCAAACTTTCCAAAGGTTCTGAGCAGCTTGGAGGCGTACTTGATAGGGGGAATAGTGTCAAGCGTTATCGACCATAATTATCACTTCATTTGCACTTTCGAGACTGTCATTATAAACAATCCCTTTTATAAGCTGGGCTGCATCGGCTTGGCGAAGGAAATCCATCATTCTTTTCGTATCGGCCTCATTTTTGGGTAAATGGCTGTAATCTTTAGGCTTATCTTTTGTGATTTCTGTTACCTGTTTCGTTTCTGGTTTTGGCTCGTTGTAAGATAAGTGTGCTCTGGGGTCTTGATAATTGGTTTCACACCCACAGGCAAATATAACTAAACTTGCCAAAATCATCTTTTTCATTTGATATTTTCCCTTAAATTTTCATGTTATTTTCTCTTTCTCAATATCACCGCACCGAGGCCGAGCAGTAAGAGCGTGGCTGGTTCGGGGACAAGAGTGATGCTTGAATTGTCCAATTCAATGCGAAATTCATTGTCCAGTATACTACCGTTCTCCAAAATCCCGGTCAGCCAGCCCTGAACCCAATCATAGTTACCAGTATCAAACGTTCCGAAATTAACGGGCTGACCATTTATTGCGAAATCTCTACCTTTGAAAGTTATTTTACCACCACCTGTCGCAATTATTCTCTCACCTATTGACCCGCCTGAAACAGTTATAATAGCACTGTTTTGGGCATGCAAATTATCACCTATTGATCCGCCGGAAACAGTTACCATGCTACTATCGCGGGCAAATAAATCGAAACCTATCTGGCCGCTGGAAAGGGTTACGATGCTGTTGTCACGGGCATTTAGATGCCCTATTGACCCACCCAAAACATTTACTGCGCTGCTGTCGTCGGCATACAAACTGTAACCTGACGAGCTGCTGTAACTTATTTCTCCGCCTTCTAATACATTAACCGTTGTTATCTGTCCCGTCCAGTGGTCGTCGTATACATGGACATTATCATTAATCGCCCACGTGATATTATGAGTTTCTCCATCCTCAAAAGTAACGGTTGCATTTGCTATCTTCGGCAAATACGTACAACAAACCAAAATCACAACAAAAACTGTCATTTTCACATTTCTCATCATTTCTACCTCCTCAAAAAAATATTGCTCTTTTAAGCCCATAAAAAAAGGGCACTACTATGTTGTGCCCAGTCAAGGCCCGCTAAAGCCCAATCGGAACACTCAAGCAGCGCCCCGTTTTGGGGCACTGACTCTTATGCGATTCCGATTTGAAACAATTAGCGGTTCTGACTGGAACGCCTAAAGTTCAGTACTAAATATTCAGTTGTCGCTTTTAGTGTACCTCTTTTGCCCCTGCCAAGCAAGGAAAAACCGAGTAAATTATTGCCTTTTAGACCATTATGGGATAAAATAACGCATTATGGAGTTATCACCTGATGTAATCAAATTGATGCAACGAACCGCTGAGAAGTTGCAAGAGTGGTTGAAGCTGGAGCCGGATGAAAAAATCTTAACCAGACACAAGTATATTGGAGTTAAGAAAAACTATATTGGAGCTGAGAAAAACATTGTTTTAAGCCTTGATGAGCCTTTAGAGGGGTTTGGAAAGATTCGAGACGAGCTAAGATTATGTGGATGTGTTAATGAATATCAAGTCTTGAAGGAAAAATTTGATGGCGTATGGCAGTTAGCTCAGAAAGCAGATAAGCAAAAACGTATATTTGATAAAGCGAGAAAAAAAGGCAAACAAAAATCTGATGCCCTAAACATTGATGAACTTTTTGCTAATGAGTCTCTCAGAGGAGCGGTTTACGATTTATCTCAAATGCTCCAGCGCATAACAGAACTGACCAAACAGTCTACAGAAAGAGGACAGGGAAAGGAACAGAAAAATGAGGCTGGCAAAAAACCAAAAACAAAAATGCCAAAGAAAGATGAAATTGTACTTAAAAACGGTATAAGTCAACTATGGAAGTTTCAAAATTCGTTAAGTGAGTATTTCGATGAACTTGATGAATATTATGGACAGTGGTATAAAGATGCAGACGAAAAACATTTTGAATCAGCTTTAGTAGGTTTCACGAAAATACTTAGCGATGGATATATAGTACGAAAAAACCTTAAGACCATCCAGCATCTACTGCCACCAGAGTCCACTATTATGAATATTATAGACCAACTCTGTAAATCATTAGAAAAAACACAAACAGAAGTGATTGCAACACAGGAAAAAATAAAAAGTCTCAAGGGGCTAAGTGAAGATGAATTGCTTATTATTGATTACGAATATCCTATGGAACGGTTACATGAAGGTTACTGGGATGTTTATGAGAACGATATGAATGATGATTTAGGAACACATATACTTTGCCTCGAAAACTATTTTCTAAAGGAACGGGTGGAATGGAGTCTAACAGAAACGAAACAAACAAATCCCTTTTATTTAAGCATAACAGATTTAATAAAACGCTTTCAAATTTCTGATTCTCAAAAAGGAGCTTTTCGCAAAAAGATAGAACGCTGTAGGAATAATAAAACATACGGCGATGGCTTCTTTCGTGAAATTGCTAATCCACGAGCAAATGAACCCCGATATGAATACAAAACAGAAAAAGTTGCTTTGATTGTTAATGAAATCAAAAGAGAGTAATGTCCAACGAGTGTCCATCAAAAAAGATTTATAAAATAATTAAGCCGTTTTTTCCCTTCAGATAAACCTAAATTCATAATTCCTAAAAAATCTCTGTCCGTCAAACCTCCATTTACAACTACTTTTCCCCACCTGTCATATATTGGTCTCCATAGTTATTGAATTTCATTTATTAACATTTATTGGAGAATAAATTATGGCAAAAGAAAGCACAAATCAGAACACAGAAACTTTACTGAGTACTAGGGCTGTGGCTAAAATTCTAAGTCTTAGCTCCCGCACCGTACACAGGCTCAATTCATCAGGGTTGATCATCAAGCCGCTTAGAATTTCCGGCAGTGTGCGTTATTCTCAATCTGAGCTAATGGCGTGGATTGAAGCCGGAATGCCTCGCCGTTCAGAGTGGCAAGCAATGAAACAGGCTCAAGAATGAACCGGCAAGAACCGATAGCCGAGCGCAGGGCACAAATACCAAAGCTATACCAAGGCATTTATGACAAGGCCATGACCGGCAAAAGCCGAAAAGCCGCTATGCACAGTTTCTGTTTGCAATGCTGTGGATGGGTAATCAAAGAGGTCTTTTTGTGTACATCGCCTCAATGCCCGCTTTATCCGTATCGTCCAAAGCCCAGAGCTTCACAGGAATCGCCTCAGAGCGTCCCAGACGAGCAGGAATCGAAAAACTCAGATAATGAGGGCAACGGTTATGGCTAAGAAAACGGAAATAGATTCATTAAAAACAAGAGAGCAGAAATTCAGAGAGGTCAAGTGGGATAAAATGTATTTATCCAAAAGATTGATAACCTCTGAGGCTTTCCGGTCATTGAAAACCGCTGCTGCCTGTCAGGCGTTTATGATATTTCTGTACAAGTGCCAGGTGAAACCGATAGAGGGTTCGCCAAAGCGCAAGAAAGAATACTACATTGCCAACAACGGCGAAATCCAGTTTACCTACGATGAAGCATTAGAGAAATGGCGTATAACGCAGAAAAAGTTTACCAAAGCAATTGATGAGCTTGTCCGAGTAGGGCTGATTGATATAACAAAATCCGGCTTTGGGCTGAAAAAGGATAAGAGCCTGTACGCTATCAGCGACCGATGGGAAAAGGCAGAAGCGGAAACAGCAGCTTGGCTTTACTAAGGGAAACAGCTATGGCAAGAACTCAGGCAAAAAACAAAATCAACGTCCGTCAATGGCTGTTGAGCAACAGCCGTGAAGGTATGTTGAGAATATAAGGGCAAAAACATAATGTTTGATAACAGCTTAAAAACAAGGGTTGGAAAAACAGTTTCAACAGCCGTCTGCAACTGCGCCTTACGTATATTCCAGTACATAGCACAGCAATTTATTATAGGCGGCTGAGCGAAGCCTTTAGCGAGCGAGAGCGAAGCCGCCGAGTTGACATAGCAAATTAAACCCTGAGAATTGAGAAAATAAAAAAGCAAAAAAATTTTGGCTTTTCAGATTTTATGCTTTACAAATAGAAAGTAATAAGTATAATGATGATTATGATTTTAGAAACTATCCGAAAACATATCGAAAAAAGCAGCAAGAGCCGCTATCAAATCGCAAAGGAAAGCGGGGTATCTGAAAGCCAGCTTTGTAAGATAATGCAGGGCAAAACCGTTTACTGTGAAACCGCTGAAATCCTGTTAAAGTATTTCGGGCTGACAATTTCCAAGAAATCTAATAAAAAGGCAAGGTGACATTATGGCAAGCATATTCAAACAGAAATACACAGTTGCAGGCAATAACGGCAAGCGGATCCGCAAGCAATCTAAAAGCTGGTATATTGACTACAAGACATCAGATGGAACACGTAAACGGATAAAAGGCTTTAAGGACAAACAGGCCACAAGCCAGTTGGCAGCTAAGCTGGAAAAAGAGGCTGAGCTTGCGCAGGCCGGAATCATTGATAAGTATAAAGAACATCGTAAAAAGCCGCTGACAGAACATCTCGCTGACTTCAAGGACAGTTTGATAAACAGAGGCACGACAGAGAAACACTCCTGTTTGGTTTATAATCGTGCCAAGTCGATTATTGACAGTTGTAAGTTTGCTTATATCTCTGATATATCTGCCTCAAAAGCGCAAAGGTACTTAGCAGAGCGCAGGCGGGATGGTTTGAGCATACGTAGCAGCAACTTTTATTTACAAGCTGTTAAACAATTTTGCCGGTGGTTGGTAGCTGACAATAGAACCGCTGAAAATCCTTTGGCCTACCTTAAAGGCCAAAACCCCAAAATGGATATACGCCACGCCCGTAGGGCTTTAAGTGCTGATGAGTTAGACCGGCTTATAAGAAGCA
>CAZTKW010000216.1:0-6243 GCA_964614315.1 uncultured Pirellulales bacterium | reverse complement strand
TTTGTAATCATGTGGGGTTGGTTGCAACTGATTATTCGGATATGCGGATTGAAGTATCCGGCCTGGCTCTTTAATAATTCTCTCAGTATGGCACAATTATGGCAATCAGAACTCGGTTCTATTCCTCGTATCTGCTCAGTGTCTCCGGAGACATCAATGCACGCCCACTTCCTGGCAGCTTATTTGCCGGTCTTATACTTTGTACCATTTTCCAGCCTTACTTGTCCAAATGACCGAAGCAGACAATGGTACCAATGGTGGTTTTTAATTGGTATTTTCCAGTTGTTTGTCTTAACCAGCACCAGTGGATATTTTGCTTTAATTGTTTTCACAATCTTTGTCGTATATACCGGCGTTCGCTTGGATAAGAAACTGTACATAAATGGGTTTGTCCGGAGGCTTTTGAACTGCTTGTGTATAGCCGTTGTTTTGTCAGTGGTGACATTCATCTTGCTTGCAGGTCATTCGGAAATCACAGAGGTACTAAAGCTTGTTACGGTGGAAAAAATATTTATCCACGGAAAAGAGCGGCTCGAAGGAATAATTACAGGTCTTAACGCAGCCAGGCAAACATTCGGATTGGGAGTCGGTTGGGGTAGTATGAGAACCTTCGACCTTTGTACGACAATACTATCCCAGGTAGGAGTGATTGGTTTGATGCTTTTCGTGGCTTGGGTGTGGGTAATTGTTCGTCGCTTTCGGTCGGGCATCACAATCTTACAGAAACAGCATAGTGATGCGTGGGTACTTCTTCAAGGCTTGCTGTTTGGGTTTTTGACATGCCTTGCTGTCAGCTTTGTATCTGTTCCTGAAATAACATTTCTCTATTTCGCATACTTGGCAGCCGCGCTGTCCGCCTGCGGTAGTAATCCTTCCGTGATTTGCATTAAAAACGTAGATATTGACAATACAACCGGCAGTTAATTATGAAAATAGCAGTCAATGCAACAATCTTGGATGACATGCCTACCGGCCTGGGAATTTACACTGTCAACATTGTCTCCCAACTGGCCGCTTTGGGAAAAGAACTGATAGTCTATACTGCATACCCTGAGGTTTTTAAAGATTTGAATATTGAGATACGCAAGGTTAAAAGCTTTGTTCAACCAAAATATGGCTTAAGCGCTGCGATAGCTCGGTTTATATGGGCACAGATCGTACTTCCTCAGATGGTAATAGAAGATAAGGTAGATTTAATACTGAATCCTACACATCATGGTGCTCTTTGGATATCGAAGCCCCAAATTATTGTTATACATGATTTACTGCCAATCCTCTTTACAAAAAAATACAAATTACGATATTTGTACTGCAAATACATACTTTCAGCATTGTTAAAACGTTCTGACACAATAGTAACCGTTTCACAAAACTCCAAGAAAGATATCTGTAAATATTATCATATTACTCCTGAGAAAATCAGTGTGGTTTATAACGCTTGCAATCGGGAGCTCTTTAACTATAGTGCTATGGATAGCCGGGCAGATGAGCGCTTTGTCGAAGGCAGGTACTTTCTTGTTGTAGGCGCTTCCTATGAGTACAAAAACATTGAAGCCGTTCTTAAAAGCTATTGCAAAATACAGGATCGCATCAACCACAGGATCGCAATATTGGGAGGCAGAGGTAAATATGTAAAATCATTAAAGAAAAAGGCAAAAGTCCTGGGCATTGAAAAAAAAGTTATCTTTATACCTTATGTCAATTCTGCCGATTTACCTCTTTACTACCACAGGGCAACAGCTTTGGTTTTCCCCTCCTTATACGAAGGCTTTGGATTGCCGCCATTGGAAGCAATGGCCTGTGGCTGTCCCACTATTGTCTCTAATACTTCGTCTTTGCCTGAAGTATGTGGCCAGGCTGCATATTGTGTTGATCCATATGATAATAACAGTATTGCCCAAGGAATGCTTGAAGTTGCGACAAATAAAACCTTGAGAGAGTCCTTGATTCAAAAAGGCTTTAATCGGATTAAACTATTTAGCTGGGAAAAAACTGCAAGCCAACTTTATGAAATAATAAATATGTGTAATAAATCAAACACTAACCAGAAGATTGGTTGTGTAAAACCTGAAGTTCTCAAAAGCTTTTCTGAAAAACCTCAAAACCTGCTGTTTCTACCTGACAATCCTGAACGCAGAAGCGATGGTGGCTTGAGAAAAAATGCCGTACTCAAGCGGTCATTAACCGATAAGCCCTTGGTAAGTATAATTACTGCCATATTTAATGGAAAAAAAGCCATCGAGAAGACAATTCAGAGCGTTCTTAACCAAACTTATGATAACATTGAATATATTATTATCGATGGTGGTTCGACGGATGGAACATTAGATATTATAAAGAATTATGAAGCAAAGATTGATTACTGGCTGAGCGAGCCGGACAATGGCGTAAGCGATGCTTTTAACAAAGGAATAGCTTTGGCTAAAGGTGATTACATACAAATTATAAATGCCGATGACTGGCTCTCATTGGACCAAATTGAAATAGCTGTCTATAACCTAAGCAACTCCTCATGTCATTTCGTTTATGGTGATGCAGTCTTTCATGATGAAGAATCAAGAGAGCTTTTTGTTAATAAAGGAGAAAGCAATTATAAAAAGAAGATTCGTCGTGAGATGCCCAGTCTTAATCACCCCTCTATTCTTGCAAAAAGACAGATATATTTGAAGATAGGTGGCTTTAATTTGGATTACAAAATCGCGATGGACTATGAGTGGCTTCTAAAAGCTACCATTGCAGGTTTTAATGGTAAGTATATCTCTGGTTTGGTGAGTCATGTAAGTAGGGGTGGCCTTTCAGATTCAAAATTTATTAGTGCCCACAGAGAAGTTCTGAACATATCTTTAAAATATGATTACAATCTGCCTCTGGCATATTTACATTTCTTCTACAGAATAACACGTGGTAAAATTAGAAGATTGTTAGAACCTGTATTACCTCTTGGAATCAGACAAAAGATTATCGAAAAGTTAAAAAAGTATTTATGAATGTGGTTTTGGGATAGTTGACAATTGAATGTAGCATTTATTTGTGATTGGTTAACTGGTATGCGTGGTGGGGAAAGGTGTCTGGAGGCAATATGCGAGCTTTATCCGGATGCTAATATTTTTACACTTGTACACTTTCCTGGAGCCGTTTCCCAAGCAATAGAATCGCATAAAATATATACTTCATATATCAAGCACCTGCCCGGTGACCTAAAGCATTTTCGTCGATATCTGCCTCTTTTCGGCCATGCTATACAGCGATTCGACTTATCTTCTTATGATTGTGTTGTCAGTTTCAGCCATTGTGTTGCAAAAAGTGTTAAAGTTCCGAATGGCATACCGCATATATGCTATTGCCACACTCCGATGCGTTACGCATGGTATATGCGAAATGAGTACCTTAACAGTTTCGGCTTTCCAAAAAGAAAAGCTCTCAGCCTTATGCTGGACTATCTGAAAAAATGGGACAAAAGAAATTCATCCGGTGTAACGCACTTCATAGCCAATAGTAAAAATGTTCAAAGAAGAATTAAGGATGCATATAATACAAACTCAATTGTCATTTATCCCCCCGTAGACTGCAATCGTTTTAAATTTTCACATCAGAATGACGGATATTATCTCATAGTTTCGGCGTTGGTATCCTATAAGAGAATAGAACTTGCGGTTAAGACACTCCGAGATACGGAGCTAAAACTCCTTATTGTGGGTAACGGCCCCGAAATGAAAAATCTGAAAAATAAGGCGACAAATAACATAACTTTCGTAGAAAATGCCGATGACAGGCAGGTAGTTGAATACATGAGAGCATGTACAGCATTAATATTTCCCGGCGAAGAGGATTTTGGGATTGTACCTTTAGAGGCCCAGGCCTGTGGCAAACCGGTCATAGCTTTCGGTAAAGGTGGTGCTTTAGAAACTGTGATAGGATTAAACCATTCCCGCTCTGCTCAAGCAGATCCCACAGGAATATTCTTCTACGAGCAGTGCCCAAAAGCCTTGCTGGAGGCAGTCCAGCTCTTTGAGAAAAAAAGAGATAAATTCAACGCAAATAATTGCCGCGATAATGCAATTAAATTTGACCGTCCTGTCTATCAGCTATCAATGCAAAAATACATTGAATACATAAAAGCAAATCATAATTGACAGTTCAGTTGCATCTCCCCATTTACTGACTTACACAGAAACCGCTTCAATACGTATTTTTACCTCTTAATTATATGCTATGGCCATATCTTCACACGTAGTTCTATTGCTGCTATCTTCAAAAGCTTGTTGTAAAGAATGTCAAGCTCGTTTTAGACCCTCCCGGTAGATGCCGTCGGACAATGTGTTTGCTTTATCGGAAACATAGGCTTCAATATATTGTGTTAAAACAACAACTCCCGCTGGCTCTTACAGATAGCAGCATTAAATAAGTTATCTCAGAGTCAACCACTGCAAAACAAGGCCGCATCAAAACACTACATTACACGTGAACACAGCGTATGTGCTTGATGTGGTTGAAATAGCAGCATTAGGTACGAAACGCTGAGTCGGCCATTTACCATCACCAACGTAGGATAAAGACAATCCTTTTCCACTGAAAGAACTGTGTTGTTTACAAGTTTTTGTGTATGATGATATTAACTCCTTTTTTTCTTTTACTAACATATGTGTATTCTACTTTACATGACGACTCCATTAAAGCTGTTTCGTCTTTTTGACCTTCCGATATTCTCACAACATATACAGCATTGGCGGGAATATTCCCATTCTTATATACAAATCCTTCCCGCTCGGCATAAAAACTTATGCGTATATCAGGCACAGCTACTATATCTGAGCTATCAGTATTGGCTTTAAGCCACATCGCAGCGGCCCTGTAGCCTTGCTTTTCAATGCGAATCGGCCTGAATAACTTCGGAACACATATAGAAATACCAACTAAAAATAAAATCATAAACCAAAAACGGACATCGTGATTAATCTCAGAAGGGAACTTCACTTTCCGGGGGAACCTCTCTTCAAACCAGATTGCTAATTCCTGTAAGCCTACAGGTATATAAAGGATTGGAAGTATTAGTAACGGCAATGTGTGCCTGTCACTTATATAGCCATACCTACAATACAACCATATCATTACAGGTACGTTCAGAACTATAAGGCCGATTACAAAAAAAGCTTCCGGCTCATGCCACTTTCGTGACTTAAACCACTTATATATACCTATCAATAAGGCCGGAACAAAAAACCACATCAACGTCTCACCAACATTACTGACAAGTTTGCAAAGGGCCTTTGTAATATTCGTTGGTATAAAATGAGATGCATGGGCAGGTTCTGATATACTTTGATTATTCTGCGAATAAACTTCGGCCTGCTGAAAACTTTGGGCGAATAGGCCAACCTTTTTCTTTGGGAACACAGCACCTTTTAATTTCATGTACGGCCCTGCTATAGCAACTAAACCCACCAGTAGCAAAACTAATGCAGATAGTATTTTACCCTTACTCATAATACGCTTTGACCAGAAATACTGCATTCCAAGCCACAAACCACCTAATACAACCAACTGCACACACTCCGGTCGAATAAGGTATCCAAACCCACTGGCAAGTCCCACAAAACCAAACAGCCAACACCTATTGTTTACCGCACCATTGAACAATAATAACAAGCCTGCCGCCAGCAAACAAAGATTAGGCCAGTCACTGAGAGCATCGCTTCCATATTCGGCTGGCTTAGGTAATATTATGAGAATCAATATTGCCCAAAAGCTCATCCTGACTCCGAATAACTGTTTCCCTATGAAATAAAGAATGGCTACAGCAAACAACCTAAATATCAAAGCTACGCCTTGACCACAGTAAACCCAGCTCAATATCGATGTGTTTTTGTATAAAAAACCTGCCATCTGATGTGCCTTAAGAATTAGCCATGGATAACCAGGATGCTGAAATTCACTGACCATTGTTTTGACAGAGGCAACCTCGATCTGTTTGGCATACTTTATAAAGACTACCCCATCCCCTGCAATGATAACAGTTGTAACAATAATGTATATGCCAACAAATAACGCCACCGTCAGCAATATTGACAAATTAATCAAATCTTTGTTTTTACCGGATTGTTCAGGAATCATTTTCAATAAGCATTCTTGCCTTTTATAATATGCCAAGGTGTGCACAGCAAAATCCACAGATCCAGTCCAAAAGACCAGTTTCTTATATAATGTAAATCATACTGCAACCTCTTTTTTAGAGAAGTATCACCG
>CAZTKW010000215.1:0-6248 GCA_964614315.1 uncultured Pirellulales bacterium | reverse complement strand
AAAAAGTCACAAAATGACCCGTTTTATTGTGTGTTTTTGTAAAAAATTGCACAGGGTTGACACCGCCGGCCGCGGGGGCTTAAAAATGTTAAAATAGGTAGGGTGGGTGGTCTGCGCATGTGGATGGGCAGAGATAAGGCGATAGATATTGTCTGGAAAAATGGTTTCAAGAATTTTAGATTTTGTGTATAATGGGTTTAGCAACTTTTGAGGAGACTGCTTGGCGGATTTCGATATTGAAGAAACTGAAAGAGGGTCTACTCCGAAAGATTAAATCTTTCGCGAGATGTTTGATTGGATATGTATGGCTGACAATGATGAAAACAATGTAAGCCCTAAAAAGGCGGCCAGGAAGAAATGCTTGTTGAAAAAGTTTTTTGTCTGGGCATGCCTTACTATTATTTTGCTATTGATTGTTGGTCTGATAGCTTTGCGTGCACCTTGGACAGTGGTTGCGGTTTTAGTTGCTGTCCTTCTTATCAATACCATTGTACAAAAATCTATTAGAAAATGGATATGGCTTGCAGTAGCTATCATTGTAGCAGCTTTTGTTGTCTGGGTTTTTCTACCCGATGACAACGAAGGCTGGCGGCCATATACATTTGATGAAGAATTAGCCGCAATGGAGGCTAAACGCACAATACCAACCGAAGATAATGTAGCTACCATCTACAATCAACTTTTAGAAAGCCATGACTCAAACTCATTCAGCATGGACTTCTTATCCTGGGAAAATGAGCGTTTAATCTTATCAGAGTTTTGGGAAACTAAAGATTATCCAGAAGTAGCTTCATGGCTCGAAGAGCACCAGGAAATAATTAACCAATTAATGCGGATTTCCAAAAAGGATAAATGCCGTTTTCCAATAGCAGGTGATATTAGCATTTTTGGCTCAAAGCCACCTGCCAATTTTGAGGAGGTCACAGATTTTTGGTGGTTTTCAAACAAACGAATCACCCCAATGAGACATTGGAGTGAACTACTTATTATTTCAGGCAATCACGATTTTGCTGAAGGTCATGTCGACCAGGGGCTTAAAAAGTACATCACCACCCTGCAAATGGCGAAATTTCTATATCAACAACCTACACATTTAGATTTACTGGTAAGCATTGCAATTAGAATGCGTGCACTTAATCAAATAAACAAATATATTGTAACCGGTAATGTTACTAACGAGCAACTCCAGCTTTTGGATAACACCTTGCAAAGCATCAAGTATGACTGGCGGTCTGATTTGCACCCAATCCTTGATCGCGAAAAACTGATGTTCAAAAGCTTCATGTGCGCTATGTTTTACCAAACAAATGCAGAAGGTAGAATAAGATTGAATCGTGATCCGGATTCGGCGCTTAGAAATCTGATCCATGTCACTCCGCATCAATACCAAAGACCGAGTGAGTACTGGGACAAAAAGATTACCAAGTTTAGCTCGATTTTCTGGTGGTTTTTTGTTCCATCCACGCCTCAAAAAACCGCTGTTATCATTGATGATATTCAGAAACGGTACTATTCAATGGCCGACCCTGAATACGACTGGCAAAAAGAACATGACAAATTTTCTTTAAAATCAGTTCGATTGAATTTTCTTTGTTTGTCAGAAATGATGTCACGTATATTAGAGAATGACTGGCCAAAAATTCATGACCTATATCTTCGAGCAACTACATGGAAAAGAGCCTCTCGACTTATAATTGTATTAAGACACTACAAGAACAGAACAGGCCATTGGCCCGAAAGCCTGGAAGAGATAAAGCCTTTAGCTCCCGCGGAAATATTTGTTGATCCAATTAATAATAACTCGTTCGTCTATAAGCTTACCGAAAAGAATTTTATGCTTTACAGCAAAGGTAAAAACAGCATTAATGAAAATGGCAAACGAGAAGATTCTGGTGCATCTATCAGGATGGGGCCAATTTTAAGCAGTTCAAGTAGAGACAAAATAATCGAACCGGATGATATATTAATTTGGCCACCGGATAAGTCTAAAATTGCCAAAAATAAGAAGGAGAAGGCAGAACCGATAAAATGAAAATAGAATTTCCAAAAGAAGGTACAACAATAGATCTTGAAATAACCCAGATTGCAGAAAATCAATATCGTATTGACAACATACCATTCTGGGTAGAATCCGCGAGTTTCCGAGATATAATTGAAGCAGAAAAAATTAGCGAAGAAAATTTGAGGTTTAAGCGTATCGTTGAGAAGTCAAAATGGTATGTTTACGATTTCATTCTTTCTGAAGAATACATAGAAAGTGAGAAGATCCGAACAATCCGCGATTACGTTGTTAAGCTTGGCGGTTATACAGAAAGGATTGCCGGGGGCTGTTTATATATCTGTGTACCTCCTGATGTTAAATATGATCCGACCAAAGACGTAATTGAGGCTAAGCAATCTTCTTTCTTTAGGCTTTTATCTTTTTTGTCCAAACCTTTTAAAATCAAGATAGATGGTGAGAAATAAAAAAGGCTGGGTACTTTACCCTGGTGTTACGAACAACCTGCTTAGAAGAGTGCGTGAACACAAAAATAATATCGTTGATGGTTTTACACAGAAGCGCGGTGTTCATAATCTCGTATACGTAGAAGGGTATGATGATATTCGTAAAGCAATAAGCAGAGAAAAACAGTTGAAAAAATGGGAAAGAGAATGGAAGGTCAGATTGATTGAGGAGTTTAATCCCGAGTGGGAAGATTTGTATTCTGAGTTGAACGGTCAGGATGAATTCCCGCCTTCGCGGGAATGACACCACAAAGCAGCAACTCAAGCGGGTTATAGCTTCATCCTGACAGGTTTTTGACTTAAGCACCAAATAAATTAAGGTGGAAAATATAAAAGAAAAGGCAGTGAGCATCGCAAGGGAATAAATGATAAGGAAGCCGCCCCCATAAGGGGTAAACTCCATAAGGGGTAAACTTCGCGGCGTTGATTTACCTTAAAACGGCAACTCTTTCGAATTAGGCTTCATCAGAGCGTTCAATTTCCTTTTATAATGTTCCAAATATCGGCGGTATCTATGTCCGCAAGACGCGGAAGTGCAAGCTCACCTTCTTTTTTCAAGGGCAATTTTAAGACGCCCAAAGCCGGTGTATCGACGGACAGGCCGATATCAGCCTTATAGGGGATTGTTGTCCCCGGGCGGACACCCTTCAAGGCCTTCAGCATATCCAGATAGTTGATTTTGGCAGGCAGGGAAACGGTTTTCCTGGACTTGGCCGGTATTGTGCCTGCAACGGCTGCGCTGCCGGACAAAAACGGGCTGCCACCGCTGGAAAGTCCGTAATCCATATTCGTCAAGGGCAGAGCTACAGGATAAGGGTTATCAATCTCAACATTAAAAACAAGTGTAGCTGAGTCTAATGATACATCATCAAATCCGAGGCCCTTGAGGCTTGCGCTTGGCTTGTTAGTATCCAAAAGCTGCTGAACTGTTTCACAGCCTGATACCAAAATGCCCAATACCACAGTCAACAAAATCATATAAGTTATAGCTTTCATTTTTCTCCCCTTAAATAAGTTTTTTATTGCCTCTCCATACAAAGCCGGATACAAGCGCTGCCAGGCAAACAGCGTCTGTTTATGACAGACCCAGTCCTTTGGCAATTCCATCACCGTATTTTTTATCCGCTTTGCGGAAATGAGCCACCATTTTTTTCTGCAAGCCTTTTGAGACTTTCTGTAAGCTGCCTGTGATATTCTGAATCAGCCGCTTCTGCTGGTCGGGAGGCATAAGCCTGAAGAGATTTCCCGGCTGGACATAGTCATCATCAACGCCGCGTTTTTGGTCATATCTATCGGCGTCACCTGAAATCTTCAAGGGCGGCTCTGCATAAGCCGGGTCAGCCTTTGGGCCACCGAAGCTATTTGGTTCGTAATTGACAGAAGCGCCAGCATTACCATCGAACCTCATAGAACCATCACGCTGATAGTTGTTTACAGGGCATTTCGGGCGGTTGATTGGCAGGCTTTCATAGTTGGCTCCCAGGCGGTAACGATGTGCATCGGCATAAGAGAAGATACGCGCCTGAAGCATTTTGCAAGGCGAGAAGGAAATGCCGGGTACAACGTTGGCAGGCGAAAAGGCCGACTGCTCGACTTCGGCAAAGTAGTTTTCAGGATTTCGGTTCAATTCCATCTCACCGATTTCGAGCAGTGGATAGTCGGCGTGGGGCCAGACTTTCGTCATGTCGAATGGGTTCCAGCGATAATTTTCGGCTTCCACTTCGGGCATAACCTGTACAGAAAAAGTCCACCGTGGATATTCGCCCTTTTTAATCATCTCAAAGAGCTGCTGCGTATGATAATCGGGATTTTCTCCTACAATTCGGTCAGCTTCATCCTGCATCAGACACTGGATACCCTGTTTAGTTTTAAAGTGGAACTTGACCCAGAAGCGTTCGTTTTGGGCATTGATGAAGCTGTAGGTATGGCTGCCATATCCATTCATATATGGAATACCTTTTGGAATACCACGGTCGGAAAAGAGAATGGTAACCTGATGCAAGGCTTCGGGGACCTGCGACCAGAAATCCCACCACATAGTATGAGACCTCAGATTTGTCTGTGCCATTCGCTTTTGAGTATGGATGAAATCGGGAAATTTCATCGCATCGCGGATAAAGAAGACCGGGGTATTATTGCCAACCATATCCCAGTTGCCTTCTTCAGTATAGAACTTTAAGGCAAAACCCCTTACATCACGAACAGTGTCGGCAGAGCCCTTTTCGCCGGCTACTGTAGAAAAACGTCCAAACATATCTGTTTTCTTACCAACCTGTGAGAATATCTTTGCCTTTGAGTATTTTGTTATATCATTGGTAACAGTAAATGTTCCGTGTGCTCCTGCGGCTTTTGCGTGAACAACTCTTTCGGGGATACGCTCACGGTTGAAATGCGCCAATTTGTCAAGCAGTACATGATCCTGCATTAATGTCGGGCCTCGCTGTCCTGCAGTGAGAGAATTCTGATTATCACTTACAGGTATGCCTGCCGCTGTGGTGAGTTTCTTCTCCTTCATTTTCAATCTCCCTTAATACTTTTTTGTTTTTAATCCTGTTTATTTATCATTCACTGATAATCCTTAATATTTTAAGAATTATACTGCGGTTCAGTATTATACTATGTCGTTATCGATATTACAATAATACCTTCCCGATGAAAAATTGAGACAGGTTATATTTTATGGATTATAATGGCTGACGCTTAGAAGCATCGGGAGGGTATAATACCCTCTCAGCCGTTAAAATGCGTCTTTTTTTAGGGGCCGCGGGGGCTTATTGGCGCGCTTTTGGCGCAAAAGTTTATAACGAATACCAGCTTCTCCCGGGGGCTTTCATACTATTTACAAAAATCATAGGCAAGATTTTCAGGCCGGTATGAACGGCAGCAGCCAGTAGTTTTCCAACAAGTCCGGCAAGGTATTAAAGATGAGGTTTTGTTATTTCCGAGGGCGTTATTATGGGACAATAGGGGTTAAGAGAAGGGGTGGGGTTTTATTTACAAGGGGAGGAAAAAATATTTGACTTAAGTTGTGATTTGGGTTATTTTATAGCCTTAGAATGTTGTGTAGCTTCAATGGAGTAAGCGAAGTGAGAGAATAATCCGCTTTTTGCTTGCATTTTTCGCCGATAGTGTTAGATTATCAGAAGCAATAAGGGAATTACAGAATGTGCTATGCGGGTAACGAAATGTTCCTGTTGTTCTTTACCGCTGCGGCGGGAGCAGCGGAGGCGGGGTCACTTCCCACAACTTCATTGCTTTTCAATCCGTTCAGGCTTATCATTGTTATCGTATGGGTTTACCTTTGCATGTACAGCGTGGAGAGTGTTAATTCCCATCGGCTGCTACCTGAACAATTCAAACCTGCGGCGAATACTCTATCTCTTCTTTTCGGTCCGCTGATTCTTTTCGTGCTTTTTATAGCCGATACGAGCAAGAAACTCGAAGAAGGCGAGATAGGGGTGGGCGATATTTTCAAGGACATATTCGGCAAGGCTTTCGAGAGCGCCAAAAAAAAGGGAGGCGGCAAGGGCGGAAAACCAAAACCGATAGAGCTGCTGGATTCATCGGGGAGGAGTTTTTCCGAACTTTACGGCGACAAAGAGAAAGGCCAGGAAGCGAACAGGGAAATCCTTGATATGACGGGGAAAATTGTACTTGAGGCAATAAATGAAAGGGCAAGCGATATCCTGATAGACCCGAAGAGCCATGACCTTTTTAGTCTAAGGTACAGAATTGACGGATTT
>CAZTKW010000214.1:0-6292 GCA_964614315.1 uncultured Pirellulales bacterium | reverse complement strand
TTCTCGATACAGGCCTTTACAGATTCTAAAACGTATTGCAGGTCATCAGGGTGGACACATTTGTCATAAAACGCCTGCCGGGTGCCTTTGAATTGCCCCGGGGCAAAACCATACTGGCTGTCACATTCTTTAGTCCAGTGAAGTTTGCCGGTTTGAAGGTCTGATTCCCAGGCGGCCATTTTGCCTATACGATGCGCTAGTGTATATCGTTGTTCACTGGTTCTTAGTGCCTTCTCAACCCTCCTGCGGCGCAAAATACTGCCATAAAGAATTATCACCATTCCTGAAAGCACTGCGATAGCTCCGATCGCTATCCAGACCACTATTTTATGTTGGTAATAAAGCGATTCCGGCTCATTAAAGATTAAGCTGTTTTTGGGCAGTTCACCCATATTGATTTGACGGCGTTTAAGCTCTGTGTAATTGAACATATAGGGATTATTACTCACCGTGCCAATGGCAATATCTGCTGGCTTTTCTCCGTCGAGTATTCGCAGCACCAGTTTTGCCGCTTCTTGTCCGTGAATTCTTCCGTTGAGTAATTTTCCTCCGACAATCCCACTGTAAAGCCACATATCGGTAAATGCATAAACTGGCGCAGATGAGTTGACGAGTGTCTTTGATATGGAAAAATCGCTGGCCGGTACGTATATACCTGTCTTGTCCCAAATCCACGTAGTCAAAAATGCGATACTGTCTCCCCCAAGGCCGGCCAGTTTTTCTATCAGTTCTTCTGTTGAAAGGTCTTCTCCGTTTAGATATTCGAACGTCGATCTCCTCATATTCCCCCTCCAGAGCTATGATGTCCTTTCTCTGTCCTATGCCGGTTGCGGTATGGTCGCTTATAACTACTATCCTTTTGGCGCCGGGATGCAGCTTAAGGGCCAGATCAATGGTGGGCTTAAATTCCATGCCCTCCGTCAGACCCGTAAAGTTACCTCTGCCCTCCAGCATCGACTCCTCGAAATCATTGACCCCGCAGAAAACCACTGGAACCTGGCCAAACAACCCTTCCTGATATTTGAGAAGAAAACGCAGCGCATTGTCATCGGTGGCGATAACAGCATCCAGTGCCACTTTATCATACTTCAGTTGCAGCATCTTGCGAAAAAGCTCGAAGTACTCTTCAAGGCGTATCCTCTTTGTGTCCATATACTCGATATGGATTTCAACGTCTTTTATCTCTCTGAGCAAAACTGCCTTGGCCCCGCGTACCTCGTCATCTGTCCATTTGAGCCCTTTATGGTAGGAGTTAAGGATGAGAATTTCCCGTCTTTGCCGTGCCTCATGCTGGGCCGGACTAATGCTAACCAGGAAAATGGTCAAAAAAAACACGGCAAAAAAATGTGATAAAACGCTTCTTTGGTAAAAAAGACCCCTTGCCCCTCTATATTCGGCCCCGCTATAATCAAATTCTCCTCGCTGAATGTGCATCAATTGATATTCCTCGATGAAATGCTCTCCACTTGTGCCAAAATCATGCACTACCTGCTTTCTACGGGGCCGACCGAAATTCTTCGGCCTCAATACTCTTTTCCCTGTTCATAACGCCATGGCGTATAAACACTATCCATTTTAAGGTTTTTGAGGAAAAAGTCAACTTAATTTCCGCGTCAGGATTTCTGATATGACTTTAGGATTTGACCGGCCTTTGGTTTGCTGCATAACCTGCCCTAACAGAAAACTCTCGGCTTTTTTGCTTTTCTTATCGCTTTTTTTTACATCTTTAACAGCCTTCGGATTTTCTGCTTGCTTACCTGTGGTGATTTTCGCATCTATCTCATTCGCACGGGCCAGGGCCTCGTCTTTGAATGTGCTGATATAAGAGCCCCGATGACAGGCTCGTAAGCCTCTATTCGCTCAAATAAAACCTCAGTCGCAGCCGCACTTTTAATCCCCCGTGCTGTGATTTGTTCTCGCAGTTCTTTGGCGCTGTTAACTTCCATCCGGTTTTGTAGCCGCTATTTTTCTTTGTTGGTTCTCCGGTGGCTTAAAAACCACTTGTAAAGCTCTTCGTTATTATAAGTTTCCGTCCACGAATCGTGTTCAGCTTCTGGATAAACCGTCAGCTTAGCTTGCCCTCCGCAGGCTTTCAAGGCATTGACCATATCCTCGGATTCTTTCAGGGGCACTACCTCGTCTTTTGCCCCGTGAAAGGCCCACACCGGCACATCTTTGAATTTGTCAGCCAAAGCCGGTATCCCTCCCCCGCAAATCGGCGCAACTGCCGCAAATCGTTCCGGTTCCTCCGTAACCAAACGCCACGCCCCGTAACCGCCCATACTCAGGCCCGTCAGGTAAATCCGTTCCTCATCGACCTCATACCTCTCGGCAATATCATTCAGCAGGTTTGTCAGCATATCAATTTCATTGGGCCACCACTTCTCTTCCGGACATTGAGGCGATACCAGTATAAACGGAAAATCCTTCTTCGTTTCTACGATTTTCGGCGGACCGTGAACCTTCACTTTTTCCAAATCGTTTCCACGCTCACCCGCCCCGTGCAAAAACAACATCAACGGCCATTTTTGTTCTTTTTCACCGTACCCCGCCGGCAAAAACAGAAGGTACTGACACCTTGTAGTCTTGGTTATTGTCTTTTCAAATAACTCCGAATGCTGACCGCCCCGTGTAACTGACCGCTTTTTCATAATCTTACCCTCCGGCCTTGAACAGCCGAACAAAAACATTAAACTAAAAACCAAACACGTTAAATTAATTCTTCTCTGTAATTTCATCATATACTGTTCCACTTTATTGCCCTCCCAACCTGTCATCGAGTATTTTCGGCACTTTGAAAAAATCCCCATCCCTTTGGGGCGCATTGCCTAATGTCTTTTCGGTTCCCAGCGATTCTTTAACGCAGTCCTCCTGAAAGCAGTTACTTATTGGCAGACAATGCGCTAACGGCTGAACATTTCCCGTATCAAGCTCATTCATTTTCGCCTTATAGTCCAGTATCGCCCCTAACTGACCCGTAAATTCAGCCGCTTCCGCTTCAATCAACTCAAGACCCGATAGCCTCCCGACCTTTCTGACCTGTTCCCTGTTGATTTTCTCTGCCATTTTTTATCCAAACAAAAAGCGAGGCTTAAACCCGCCTCGCCGTTAATACTACTACGCTAATATCCCTTATCACCCAGCCGCCTCCTCAGCGGGTTTATAATTTCTTTTGACAGGCTTTTGAATAAGTCCCATACGGATAGCCTTCGCCGAAACCTTAATTCTGCAGACCTTACCGTCGACAACTGCACGAACCTTTTGGATATTAGGTTTGAATTTCCTTTTGGTAACGCCCGTGATTCTTCTGCCGACACCGCCAAGATATTTTGCTTTACCGCGACGGGCGATACTCCTGCCCGCAATAGTTCGTTTTCCGGTAAATTGACACAATCTGGACATCTGACTTACTCCTGTTATATCACCTAAAACTTCTGCTTAAACTTATGTAAAACCCTGAAACTATATGAATTTCTATCAAATTTGCAAGAACAAACACAATTTTAATGCGAAAAAACCTTTTTTTTCTCCTTCGAACCGCCTGTTACGCCCTCCATGGCCGCTTTCTATCGATTTTCTTCGACAGGATATTCTTCGCAATAGCCGCATCCTCTTCAATCTGAAAATCGAACATCCCAGCCACAACAAAATCCGCTCCGTTCTCATAGGAGTACTTAAAAGCATCTCTCGGATGTATTGCCCCTGCAGCCATCACCTTATAAGCAATCCACGGCTTGTCAACTTCCTTCATAAATTCGATCGTTTCCGCCGGAGTAGCAGACCAGTAATTATCTGCTCGGTTGCCCATTACGTCCTGATGCTGGTCAGGCCGCTTTGCCGACCAGTAATTCCCGCTGTGCAGCGTTTTCATATAAAAATCAACTTCTATCCCCGCCGTCTCAACCAGAATCGGCACGTTTAAAGAATGCCCTCCTATACCTGCGATTACGCCGTTGCTCTTAATAAACGAAATGGCTTTTTCAATCAAATCCCCCCGGTCGCTTTTCGCATAGTTATCTCCGCACCCGCCCTGTATAAAAACGCCCACCGCACCGTTATCAATCGCTTTTTTCAGATTACCCGTCAGGTTGTTTTCCGTCGAGTCCGCCTGTGCAAGCCATTGAATCTTTCCCCCTCTTTCCTTCCAGTATCTTTTCAGCGTCCTGATAGTATTTTCATCCCCGTTACCTGTTGCCACGTTTGCAATAACCGTATTTATCCCGTTCTTCTCGGATGCCTCTAAGGTATCCATCACTTTTTCATCTGTAAAATAATGCTTTAATAACGTCGATACATACATCAGGTCCCTGCTGTGCGCATAGCCGTTAATCAAATTACCGCCGCATATTAACCGGCTGATTTTAACATTCCCGATTTTACCCGTCGGCAGCTCTTTACCGCCGGTCTCTAATGCAGGCTTCTTTGACTTGTTGCTCTCTTGTGCGAGTAGTGCTTTTTCTTCAAGACTAAGACCAATCACCGCACCAGCCGAAGCGGCGGCAAAAGACCTCTTCAAAAATCCTCGCCTGTCTAATTGTTCTGACATAACTGGTATCTCCTTAATTTTAGAGATTGTTTTTCTTTTCTTTACTGCTGCATTTTACCGCTAACCGTTTGTTCTTAAAAATGCAAACCGTATTTTTTCCTCTTCGAGTTACCCCCTCCACGGCCGCTCTCTCTCAACTTTGGATAATATATCTTTTGCTATTTTCACGTCCTCACGAACCTGAAAGTCGAACATCCCCGCAACTATGAAGTCGGCCCCGTTATTGAACGCGTAAGAAAAACCTTCTCGCGGCCCTATCGCCCCAGCCGCCATTACCTTAAATGCAAGCCAAGGCTTATTGACCTCTTTCATAAATTTTATCGTTTCCTCCGGTGTCATCGACCAGTAATTATCATCCGCGTTGTCCGTAACGTTCCTATCCTGACCCGCTCGCCTCGCCGACCAGTAATTACCGCTGTGCAGCGTCTTCATATAAAAGTCCGGCTCCAGTCCTGCCGTTTCGCAGTCAATAAGCACGTTCAGCGAATGGGCGCCGATTCCCGCTATGACCTTGTTCCCCTTCATAAAATCCAGCGTCTCCCCGAGAATATCCACCCGACCCTTCTGAATATGCCTGTCTGCAATATCGCCCTGTATATATACCCCGATGGCCCCGCTATCGACCGCTACTTTCGTATCGTCCGTCATATGCCGTTTTATCTGTGCAATCCATTGCATCTTCCCCCCGCGTTTCCAGTATTTCTTCAGGACTCTGAGCGTCTTCTCATCGAACCTCAGTATAGCCGTATTTATCCCGTTCTCCTCGCAAAGCTCTAAGGTCTCGATAATCTTTTCATCCGTAAAATACTGCTTTAATAACGCCGACACATAAGTCAGGTCCCTGCTGTGTGCAATCCCGCTAAGCAAATTCCCGCCGCAGATTAGCCGGCTGATTTTCACATTGCCGATTTTACCCATCGGCAGACTATTGCCCCCTGCCTCCGGCGACGCCTTCTTCTCACCCCTGCCTTCTTCTGCTAACAGAACTTTCTCTTCGAGGCTAAAAGCAAATGCCGCACCTGCCGACGTTATGGCGGATTTTTTCAAAAATCCTCGCCTGTCAATTTTCTCCGACATTGCCGCTGTCCTTAATTTTTATTGTCGCCCCTCACGCTAACCACGGACGCTCTCTGTTTACGTGCCCTGACAGTACGTTCTTTGTTATAATTACATCGTCTTTAATCTGAAAGTCGTACATCCCCACAGCCATAAAATCTGCTCCGCTCTCGAAAGCGTACCTGAACCCTTCTTTCGGATACGTCACCCCCGCCCCCAAAACCTTAAACGCTATCCACGGCCGTTTGATTGTGCCCATATACTTAATTACTTCCTCCGGCTCATCGCAGTTATAATCAGACGTGTTCAGCGTCTTGAAATAAAAGTCCGGCTTTATACCAGCCTCTTCCACGTCCTTCGTAACGTCTAATTTATGAGACCCCACACCTGCGATTAATCCGTTCTTCTGAATAAACTCCACCACCTTGCCTAACAAATCGACTTGCCCGTTCTCCCAGAACCTGTCCCCGACTCCGCCCTGCATAAATGCACCGACCGCTCCGTTATCGATGGCCGATTGGATATTCGTTGTCAGGTCTTGTACTTTCGGATACGTTTGCGCTATCCACTGTATCTTGCCGCCCTCTTTCTTCCAGTACCTGTTCAGTATCCTGATAGTGTCTTCATCAGTCCTCAGCACTGCCGTATTTATCCCGTTTTCTTCGCATATCCGAAGCGTCTCGATTATCT
>CAZTKW010000213.1:0-6299 GCA_964614315.1 uncultured Pirellulales bacterium | reverse complement strand
CAACGGCGCAAGGCCCTGCTGCGGCCAGCGAGGACACCACTACTAACACCGGCTTATCAGCGCGGTCAGCGCAGGCGGCAACAACGGATTCGACACCACCTGCGTTCACACGCAGGAAATCGTCTTTCTGCAGCGCCTTCGTCAGCCCGGCCAGGTGGAACACAATAGTGGCCTGCGACACCGTTAGTGCCCGTTCAATGCTGACCAAATCAGTCACATCCCCAGTAACCAACTGAGCGCCAACCGACATCAGTTCATCGACGCACGAAGTAACTCGCACCAGACATGACACCCTATTGCCAAGTTCGACCAGCCGTCGCACCAGGTGCCGCCCGATGAAACCGCTGGCTCCTGTTACCAGCATAGATTGTGGAACCATATTGTTCATAGTCATATTTCAATGGTTTACTATGAATTGGACATTTATCCCAATCCTGTTCGACATGAAATTTGAAATTTAATACAATATTCATGTCCTCAATTGTATTATATAAGGTGCTCAAACATGTGGCAATTTGTTTTTGCGCAGTATAAACCACGGCGGCGGTTACTTGATAAGCAAGGTCAGTTGCTGTGGAACAAAGGCATCGTGCGAGAACCTTTGGCAGTTGTTACAAAGCATGATTCCATTTGGTCATAGTAAGCCCTCCTTTGGCGTGATGAATAATATGATGAGCTATAAGACTCAGATACGGATAATCACACATTGGATAGGAGCAGCAACCACCACACTTAGTAATAAATTCTTGGATTGCTGCATTGGAATAAATACGTACAGGATCAACGTACAATTAGATGAACTATTCTCTTGTCGAAAGGTTAGATTCGTTCATATCCTTTGTTATAACGAAAATGGCTGTTGGTATGCCACTTCACAAAAGCATATTTAATGGACCTGCGGCTCATTTGCCCGTTGGTCTAACTTGCCACAATTTTTAGCCTAAAATCACTTGTGGTTATTTTACCATCGGATTAACTTCCAAGGCGTCCTCTGACCACGATTTTGATAAAAAAATGAGAGTTGTGGAAAAATGTCTCACTCCCGTTAATCCCATCATGCACAAATGAAAACACAGACTTTTGTACCCATTGTCACAAAGAAAGAGCACAATTACATGTCCCCGTTATTGCAAACAATGCGGACATTTTCTCTGCCTGAATGTCAGATTTGCCTCAATACAACAACAAACCGCTTTCTTCAAGCTCTGCCAAGAGGGCTGGGTGGCCTTTGGCTAATGACTTAATTCGGTTGTGTTTTTGTGGCGTGACACGGGCAATTTCCAATACCAGTTTCGCATAGCGTTGCACTTCTTCATCCGGGGATTTACACTGCTTCTTCAGATACGATATATTCTTCTCCGAAATGTTACGCTGGGCCAAAAAGCCGTGTATGTTTCGTAGCGACTTGACTTGTTCTCTTTCTTCCCGCGGCTTCTTTGCACATCTTTTGCAGATATGCTGTTTATGGCCTTTCCCCGAAAACGCTTCGTTAGGCCTGATACTATCGCATACCCAACAATAATGTCCCACAAGAACTACCTTTCATTGCTAAATCAAAGCAGCAATCATAAACCACTTCGTTCAATCAAGCCAGCTGGAATTATTGTAGATGATACTTTCGATGGTCTTTTTTAAGACTTTTTTCGTACTTTAAAAACCCCATAGTGTCAACAGCTATTAAATACTTTGGCCTATCGACTCTTGCTTTTTATAAGCAATTGGAATTTATTGCTTTACGTCGCAAACATTTCTGTAGCTTTGTCTCTTGACTCCATTTTGGCACTATTTTGCCGGATTCTTAATCTGTTTTCCCCCTTGATTCACACCCCTATCTTTACGATAAAATAGTATCATGAAAAAGGTATGGGTTTACAAGCGGAAAAAAGTAAATGGCTGGTGGTGCGGTTGGTATGAAAGCGGTAAGCGAAAATCAAAAGCTCTACCGAGCAAAGAATTGGCCGAACATTACAAGCATATCAAATACACGCAGCTAAACTCTGATGTTTTTACAGGTACTATATCAGTTGGTTGGGGACAAATGGTTTCAGAGTACATCGAGGCTAAAAAGATCCAAGGTGTTACTGGAGGCACGCTTTACGAACATGCCTTATCATTAAGAAATTTTGAGCGACTTGAAGGCAAGTGTAATTCAAAACAAATTACACAAAACGTCATCGATGATTTTATTCTTAAAAGAGGCCCTGAGGTAAAACGTGCAACGCTAAACAAAGATCTCAGGAATCTGAAAACATTTGTATACTGGTGTAGAAAAAACAGGTATCTTAATGGCCAATTAGAAATCAAGGAGCTAAAACTTGAAGAACGACCTGTTAAATCATTAAATGATACACAGGTGAAGAGCCTATTAAAAGCAGCCGCGAAGTACCCATCAATGAAAATAAGAATCTTGCTGGCACTGGGAACCGGCCTCAGACGTGGTGATATAGAATCCTTGAATATTAGCGACATTGATTTTGAAAACAATTGTATCTGCACCTCAAGTAAGAAAACAAAAAAGTGCATGTCTTCACGACCTGTATCTGCAGAAATTATGTCCGAGCTTTCCAAATATGTTTCCGGCCTTGATGTTGGACAGAAGAAATTGTTTCGTATTAAATTCAACTATCGACAATGGCGTAAGATTTGTAAGAAGGCTGGTCTGTCTGATTTAAAGTTTCATGATATTCGAAAAACGTTTGCGTCACTTCTTGCTCAAAACGGAGTTTCAACTGCTGTAACACAGCGATTGTTGGAGCACTCATCGCCAAACTTGACAAACAAAATCTATACCAATGTTGATCCTGTGTTACGTCAATCTATCGAGCGCCTGCCAATTCAAAAATGGCTGTAAATTTAGATTCCTCAACGGTCTTTTCATTGGTTACACAAATTATATATGCTATCCTCTTAATTTTAAAAAGTGAAGTAACTGCTTTATTTAGCACTTTTGATGTCAATTATATAAGTGCCCTCGGTTAACTTGAGTGACGGTGGATTTACCCCAAGAAAAGCCCCGTTTACGAGAACAGCTTGTCCAATTTTATTTACACAAGGCGAATCATTTGAAATTAACTTAGCGTTATACTTGAATTCGGATGGCATTTGGTTAGGATGTGCAATATTTTTTGGAATAGTCTCCAGAACAGGGGCTACTTCCTGACATACATATCCATCTTTAACGACAATACAATTTAAAAGGACAAGAATTCCTTGTTCCGTTGATTTAAAATTAATTCCACGACCCGATATCCACCAGCCCGATCCATCTCTGTCAATACTATAAGAACCATTAAATTCTGCAGGAGTAGTACCAATTAAATCTGGTTGTCCCCAGTTATATAATGGATAAATCTTCGCTCCTGATGGGTTCGAGGTAATCGCTAAGGTGAATTCCTGGCTTATGGAGTGACATGCGTCTGAGGGTGATGAGAATAACTTATTCAAAAATAACATTCCGGTCACAATTGTTATTAGACACAACACTGTTATTACATATTTTTTCCTATGTGCGAACAATTTCCATAGGGACAGTATGACTACAAATACAATTCCATAAAACAAGCCCACAGTTAAGCTTCCAAATAATATAGCGAGAGATTCGGCTCTAAAGAGATTATAGAAGTAGAATCCAGCAAAAAATCCTGGATAGAAAACTATTTCTGCCCACTTGGGAACAGAAAGAAAAGTGCTTCCACCTGTAAGCAAATAAAGCCAAGAAGCGATGAGGCCTATCATGACACCAACATAAAACGCCTGTCTCTTGCTTTGCTGTAGTATTTTACTTAAGGCTTTGTGTGGTAAATATTTCATAGATTTCATGTTTTTTATTTCCTGCAAGAATATTATGGATATCCATTAACAAGTTGTCAATTCAGAAATGGCTGTAAAATCATCAAGCATATGGGTTCTTAAAATTCCTTTTCATACGGAAATTCCGGTCATTTTATGTTTTCTTAGGTGGCTACTCATCTCGTCTGTACATAAGTCTATATTAATAAATGAGTTATAAATTATTAGGGGGGAGGTATTTTGCTTGCGTTAAATTAGGTAGTATGGTATAATCTTAACCGTTTTAATGGAGGGGAAGGTGGTTCGTTTTTTCCTTCCGTTATTTCTTGTTTTTATCCGAAGGTGATGCTCTATGAAATTTCTTGATGAAAACTGTAGATACAAGGAGGTAGTAAAGTGAAAAAAAGTCCATTGTTCTTTTTGATAATTATAGCCTTCCTTCTTTCCTACTATTCAATCGCACAAGCAAAAAGAAAACTTAAGTCTGATACACCAAGATTAATATCTCCCAAAATTCAATTCAATACAACAAACAATCAAGAGTTCATAAATTTAAACATCTCGGAAATAGAATACAAAACTATTGAGGACCATGAAAATACTTTTCTACAGATAGATGGTTTTGAACAGTATATGTCTCCAGGTAATCCTATATTACCTCATGGACTTTTTAGAGTGGCCTTACCACCTAACGCTAACTTAGCAACAGTTCAAGAAAATATCAATATTATAAGACAAGAAACTTTTTATATTGCTAAATCAATTAAGCCATCGCCTCCCTTCTTGGCCTCAAGTAAAAATGGGCAAATAATCTCGTGGGGACAAAACAAAGATATTGACAAAGGATATAACCGAAAAGTGTATTCAAATAACGGGTTTTTTCCCCAACAAGCCGTGAATATACTCTCATGCTCCACTATGAGAAGATGGAAAATTGTTGAGGTAGAATTTTTCCCTGTTTTTTACAATCCAATTACTAATCAAGTTCAAGTAATAAAAGAAGCTGACATTGGCCTATCATACGATATAACTTCTAAAACTCTGTCCGCACACTCTGTTAACTTATCAGATACATGTATGGATGAAACAGCTTCCAAATTGCTTGATAATTATATTCAAAGCAGGACATGGTACGAAAGCGAAGAACCGGCAACTCAATCCGGCAGTGATTTCGAATACATCATAATAACAACTGAAAATATAAAAAACGGGAGCAACAAACTTGACGAATTTGAAGATTTCAAAGAAACACAGGGATTTAATGTTCTTACAGTGACTGAAAACAGCAGATATGAAGATATCGATGAATCAAGTACAGGTTCAGGCTGGGGTGGTAGTACCGGTGACACTGCAGCGGAGAATATACGCAGTTGGCTTTCAACGAATTATTCAAGTATTGGCATTGAACAAGTTTTGCTTATTGGGGATCCTACACCATCCAACGGTAATGTGCCAATGAAAATGTGTTGGCCACGTAATAATGCTACTTTTGAAATAACTCATAAAAATGCGCCAACTGACTATTATTTTGCTGATTTGACTGGAAACTGGGATCTTGATGGAGATGGTGATTTCGGTGAATATCCAGATGATTTTGGAGCAAATGGTGTAGATAAAGCGATTGAAGTCTATGTGGGTAGAATACCAGTATATGGAACAGCCTACACAACCTTAGACAATATATTAAACAAGATTATTGATTATGGTAGTGAGGTAGGAGAAAAGGGCTGGCGAGAAAAGGTTCTTCTCCCTATGGAACCATCAGACGATATCACAGATGGGTATCCGCTTGGCGAAGGCATAAGGAATGATCATGCCACTGGTGCCGGATGGTCCAGTTATCGAATATATGATGAAAACTATGACTGCTTTCCTGAAGAAACACCGTGCAATCCAACAAATGTAGAAAACGAATGGCAGAATAATTATGGCTTAGTAACATGGATGACACATGGAAGCGAAACAGTTGCTTCAGACGTCTTTAGTACAAGTCAATGTAGCAACTTGGATGATACCCATCCTTCTTTCACATTTCAATGCTCATGTTTAAATGGTTACCCTGAAACAACAAACAATTTAGGATATTCTCTTTTGGTCAATGGAGCAGTGGGAACAATTTCTGCATCTCGTGTGTCTTGGTATTTTCCAGGAAACTCGAATTGGAATCGTAACGGTACAAATTCATATTTAGCTTATGAATATTCAGGAAAGATTATTGATGGCTTCCGTTGTGGTAAAGCTTTATATGATGTAAAAATGGCAACCTTTTCAGGAGATGCCGAATATTGGATGAATTTACTGGTCTTTAATCTTTATGGTGATCCTGCAATTGGGATAAATGATCCTGAAGGTCAAAATAATCCGCCCATTCTTTACAATCCTTTTGTTACGCCATCATCGGGGACAGAGTCTACAAGTTTTGAATTTACGGTTGACTATTATGATCCGGATGGTGATCCGCCAGATGATAATTACCACAGAGTCTATATCAGCGGACTTGGATATCAGCA
>CAZTKW010000212.1:0-6351 GCA_964614315.1 uncultured Pirellulales bacterium | reverse complement strand
CTGCCAATTCCCAGTTGATTTTAGGCGGGGGTGTAGCCGGGGCTATCAGAAGAAAAGGCGGGCCAAAAATACAGGAAGAATGCCACAAAATCGGTTCAACATTCGTGGGCGGGGCAGTAATTACCAGCGGGGGTGATTTGAAGGCAAAATATGTGATTCACGCGGTCGGGCCTCGAATGGGTGAAGGCGATGAAGAGGAAAAGCTGAAAAACGCCACTTTGAACTCGCTTAAACTGGCCGACGACAATTTGCTAAAAAGTATTTCTTTTCCGGCAATAAGTACGGGTATTTTCGGCTTCCCCATCGATAAATGCGCCGAAATAATGCTGCGGACAGTTATCGATTATCTCGAAGGTCAGAGCAGTCTGGAAAGAGTAGTTTTTTGCCTGTTTGGAAATGTCAACTATGAAGTATTCCAAAAACAGTTAAGCGGGGAAATGTCAAAATGAAGGCGATGGTTTTAGCTAAACAAACTGCGATAGAGGAGAGGCCGCTGGAGTTAGCTGATTTGCCAAAGCCGGTACCTGATGCAAACCAAATTTTAGTTAAGGTTTCAGTTTGCGGTGCCTGCCATACTGACCTTGATGAGGCCGAAGGCAGATTAAAGCCTTATAAGCTGCCTATGGTACCGGGTCATCAGGTGGTAGGAACTGTGGCCCAAAAAGGGGAGGCTGTAACTAAATTCAATATCGGAGAGCGCGTTGGGATTACATGGCTTTATTGGAGCTGCGGTAAATGCAGCTTCTGTCGAAGCGGGCGGGAAAATCTCTGTGAAAATGCAAAATGGACCGGGAAGGACGCAGACGGGGGTTATGCCGAATATATGGTTATATCCGAAGATTTTGCGTTTTCCCTGCCTGAAAAGTTTAGTGATTCTCAGGCGGCCCCTCTTTTATGCGCCGGGGTAATCGGATACCGAACGCTACGGTTGGCTGAAGTGAGTGATGGTGAAAGCATCGGGCTATTCGGGTTTGGCGCTTCAGCACATATAGTGATTCAGATAATCAAGTATAAATATCCGAAAAGCGACGTTTTCGTCTTTACCAAAACGGCTGAGCACGCCAAGCTGGCCAAGAGCTTAGGGGCCGTGTGGACAGGGCTTTCGGGTGAGAAGCCACCTACCAAATTAAACAAGATAATGGACTTTACACCAGTTGGAGAGTGCGTTCGTGACGGCCTCGCAGTTCTGGACAGAGGAGGCCGGTTAGTTATAAACGCTATACGCAAGGAAACACCTGTCCCGCCTTTGGATTATGCCGAATACCTGTGGCTGGAAAGAGAAATTAAAAGTGTCGCTAACGTAAGCCGCAGGGACGGCGAAGAATTTCTCCCTTTGGCCGGTCAAATTCCAATTGTACCGACTATCGAGGAATTTCCTTTGAGAGAGGCCAATGAAGTTCTGCTTGCAATAAAGCAGTCAAAGCTCCGCGCGGCCGCCGTTTTAAGAATCAGCGAATAAAGATAAACGGCTTAATCAACAATGCTGCCTTTTCCATCATCGGCTGCGTATTAGCTGATTGGTGTCATATTGAACGTGGGGGATATTCTCTTTCAAGTCCTGTATAAATCGCAGGCCGTCTTTCCAGTAACCTGCGGTAGGTTTTAGTTCCGCACAGTGGGCGGCAAAATACCGGTTAATATTGTAAACCAAAAGTTCCCTCAAGTATTTACTGACCATCGAAGCCAGGGAAACGGGGAAAAAACGACTATCGGCACCAACGACAAAATGTAAACGCATCTGTTTACCATCGGTTTGCAGCTGGTAACTGCTGGCTGTGGGTGTTTCTTTGAGGATTTTCAATTCCATATTTTCAAAACTACGCTGCAGGATTTTGCGGTAGTGAACTCTGCCCCCCTGCCTGTCTATTATGACCTGCAAATCATCAGTGCCAAAATTGTCCCAGGCTGACTTAATAAGGCTCGTAGCGGCTGTGAAAAGGACGGTGGCTTTATTTTTGACGACAGAGACCATTTTGTTGTAGTGCGCCACGTCCAAACAGCGGCTTTTGATTCCCAATAACCTTATATCATTCGAATTAAGGTCGTTTGCCAACACTTCTGAAGCAATTTCTATATCGGCTTTGTCGGCGGAGAGTTCGTAATCTTCCAAAGTTTGATACCAAGGATAACTGCTCAACCTGTTAGTGCAGTCCGAACACAGGACAGAGACGAGCTCAGTTAAAGCAGCCGGCTTTTCACCAAGGCAACTCAGGGCGGACAATACGGTGCGCTGAAGCTGTTTGATTCCTTTTTTTCGGCTGTAAGCCTTTTTGCTGTCGGCAACGAGCAATCGACCTGCGAGGCGCTTTTGGCCTTTAGCGACACTTTTTTGCAGAAGCTGCCAGAGGTCAGCTTCCAAATGATCTCGTGGAATTGAAAAAACAGTCGAGGAAACGACCAGGGGGCCAAGTATCGGGCCAAAACCAGCTTCATCAATCCCTACTAAGACAGCCATCCATGTAATCCTTTATACTTTTTCGAAGCCAATATCCCCGGTGCGACTCGAACGCACAACCTCTGGCTCCGGAGGCCAACGCTCTATCCAATTGAGCTACGGGGACAGTATCCAAAATCTTTGATTTCCGGTTAAAATCAGGGATTATATTATGCATACAATTCAATATTCTTCCCGTTATTTCTGTTATTATCTCTCATCGCACTATTTTAACGATTGGCGATTTAGTTATCAGATTTTGCAGGAGGTTCTACGCCATATGGAGATGTTATATCATCCTTAGTCCCATAGACTCTATCAGGCCCTTTCGAAACTACAATAGAATCATGGCCTTGATTAGGCAGTTTACGATAGGCAATCTCAAAACGATTTCCCCAATAGTCAAGAAGAGGATGCGAAGAATCTTTTGGTGAGGGGTCAAGATTGTGGGACCTGGCAAGTTCAATGATGACTCTGTCGTACTCATCAGCAGTGAGAAATCGCCACTGCTGGTCAGCAGAAGAGAAAATATCTTTTAAATTAGTGTTTTTCTTGTCAAGTTCCGCGTAAAGTGCTGCATTTGTTGCAGCAGTAGTGCCAGAACTTGATGCACGTTTGATCTCTTGTGAGATTTTTTTGAAAAACAAAAACATAAATGGGAAACAAACAGACACTGCAATGATTATAACTGCTATTATTATCCAATACTTTTTCGCTTTCATAATGTCTCTTTCCAAAAAAGTTATCACCGCACTATTTTAACGATTGGCGATTTAATTATTGTTTTTGGTCGGATTAATTTCTTTATATTTCTCTACAATCGTATTGGCAGCATTAATAAAGTCATTATTCTTCTTTGGCAGTATTACATAAAAATATTGATTCAGATAAATCAAGAGGTAACTATCGCTGCTTCTAATTTTGTAGATATCTCCGAACGGAATGGTTGTGTTGGAATTTTTGGTAGATATAGAAAAAGACTCTTCGTGCACAGCCAAGTCTACATCACCATCAATGCCTTTGGTTTGCTTGTAAGATTTATGCAGAGTGTAAAGTGGGTAAATGTATACTACTGAAAGAACGAAAATCATACATAAAAAGAGTTTGACTGCAAACATGATGTCAGAGCCGCCTCCTATTGGTAAAACAGAGCACAAACAAACAGATAATGCTATACATATAAGTACTATGCCAAGAATAGCGTATATTCTTCTGGGTTTAATATGCAGCAAATAGGCCCTGTAAAAATCTTTCTTTGTTACTTTATACCTCATTCTTTAGTCGCCTTTCCCGCAAAATTTTAAAGATTTGCTTAATTAGCTAAACTCTTGTCCAAGTGTATCCGTTTGGCGTTACAGACTAATTGCCGGGTTGAGAATTTTCAACAATTTCGGCAGGTCTGACAGCTTCATAAACTTTGATTATATAGAACAGAGCCGCAGCCAAAAGACCGGCAACTAAGCCGAAAAGAAACCAAACCCAAGGTGCAGCGTCATCTCGTTTCGCCTGGATGAATAACCATATACCAACCGCAATTTTAATCAGCAACCTGCTTACGGGCAACCCGAAAGCCAATATGGTCATTAAAGAACGATACTGTTGCACAACTTCAGGATCATACAGTCTGTAGATAATGCTGTAAAATAATGTGTATGGGATTTCTGTTAAAAACACAAGTACAATGACAACAATAGCAAGCTTTTCAATATTTTTCATAGCGCTCCCTTTCCGAAAGTTCTTTTTTACCGCATCATTCTAACAATAGCCCGCCTGAGTTCAGCTGAAGGTTCCGCAGAGTTGGTCGATAAAATAGTGTAAAACGGGTGTTAAGTCAAGGATATAAGAGGGTTAATGAGGCGTTTGTGCGGGGAGGACGGTTATTTTATCTTTACAAATCCTGCATGTATTTGTTATAATGGGGGACGGCTGGTATTTAAAGGAAGGTAGGAAGGTGAAAGGTAAAAAAACCTATAAGCCGCTTTTAACGTGTGTTGTTTTGCTTACGGCAGCAGTTTTGTGCGGGAGTGCGGCTGCTGAAGGCAATAAGCTCGGGTGGCAGCGAGAGGACGTCAACTGGCGTTTGAGTGGGGGCAACCAAATCAAGGGGATTTACTATCCAAAAGACAAGCGGCCGGTATTTCTTGAAAAATACCGAAAAGAAAAACATGCCCCCCGCCGCAAAAAGATAAGACCAAGTAAGGAGGCTTCGCAACTGAGCAGCGCCGTGGAAACGGCAACGGCCCCGATTTTTACCTCGATTATCGATTCGCCGCCGATAGACGGGTTTATTCCGTGGATAGTCGTTACCGTTACCGATAAACGCGCTGAGGAACTTGACCTCGAATCGGACCAGACAACTACGATTGTCGGCAATCCTCCGCCGGGTTATAACCCTATAACCGATTTTGTTGTCGGCATCTTCGATACCGGCGCCAGTGCCCACGTAATGGGCAACGCAGACGCTATCCAGTCGGGGCTTTTCGCGGGGGACCCGGACCTTGTTACGGATAATCCAATCGAGGTTGCCGGCGTGATAGGGTCCGTTACTACGTGGGTGAGCCAGCCATTGGGTATTTTCATGGACGGACTGGGCATCATTAACTTCAGCGGGCAACTCAGTACGATGTCCGATATGGTCGGGCAGACCAACGTATCGATTCTGGTGGGTCAGGGGGGCGAGCCGGTCGATTTGCCTACAGTTATCGGCACACCTATGGCGGTCTATTATACGGCTGTCTTTCACAACGACGAGCAAATCGTCATAACACACAATAACGAGCATTACATTACACCGTCGATAACCTTTCACGAACATGACGACGGGGCTATTCCGAGCTATTCGAAGATTATACCTTTGGAGCTGCGCCCCCTCGGGGGGCTCAATGTCCAGTACATACCCGATTTTGATATCTTCGGAGACCTGCTGGATTTGAATTTTGATTTCGATTTCAGCACTCCGCAAGTTCCCTCAACGATAGTCGGCAACCTGTCACAGAGCGTCTTTTTTGTGCACGCTGTAGATATGACCGAAGGGGGCAATACCGCCTTCGACAAAAACCGGTATATGCTCGATACCGGCGCACAGGTTACCGTAATCGGTTCGAGAATCGCGGCGCGGCTGGGACTAAATCCCGAGGCCCCGGAATTTGAAGTGGAGATACAGGGGGTTACGGGCGGAAGCGAAACGAAGCCCGGTTTTTACATTGATTTACTTCAAATTCCGGCCCTGGGGGAGTGGTTCAGCTTCACTAACGTGCCTGTTATTCTACTTGATATCTCCTCGCCGGAGGGGGGAACTCTCGATGGTATAATCGGTATGAATCTCTTTGTGGATTTCAATTTTGTACTTCGCGGGGGAGGGCTGTTTCTGCAGGACGACCCGAGAATCGAACTTGAGCCTCTGGGGGAGCGGATGATTGCGGACTTCGGGCCGCCAAGCGGGGACGGGATAGTCGATTCTTTAGACCTTGCAGCTTTCGTGAAGGCGTGGCTTGCAACACCGGCTTCGGGCGATTGGAACCCGAAGTGTGATATTGCGCCGCTGTCAGGCCCTGACGGTATAATTAATTTGCTTGATTTCGCCGTGCTGGCTGAATACTGGCACCAAACCGCCCCGCTTTAGAATTGACACAGGCAACAATTGCACCTCTAAAATAAGGCATTTGTTTGACATAGGCGGTGTTTACAAATATCATTTACTTTCCTGAACTGTTTGCGATTTTGCAGGAAGGTTAAATGAGGTTTATTGCAGATTTATTATATTTGCTGACTGCCATAATTATCAGCCCTGTCGCTGTATATCGAATGGTCAGGCATAAACGTTATTTAGCGGGGTGGGGACAGCGATTAGGTAAAATCAACCGCAAAAAACCCGAGCAAAAATGCATCTGGCTTCACGCCGTGAGCGTCGGTGAGGT
>CAZTKW010000211.1:2642-6356 GCA_964614315.1 uncultured Pirellulales bacterium | reverse complement strand
CTTGCAATTTCAAAAGTCCTCTCACCGCCGCTGACTGTAATTCTCACCCCCCCCCTCGCCTCACCATTCTCATTCACAACCAGCCCCCCAAGCACACTGTCCCACCGGGCAATTGTGCCAGAACCGCTCACCTCCTCAAGTGTAATTCGCCCCAAAGCCAGGTTATCACCTGCCGCAAGACCTTCCAGCTTGATTGTCGTTTCAAACTCCCCTTTCTTAACAACCAACTGAACCTCCAGCCCCATAGGTATAGAAAAGATAGCGAAAACCCCATTACTCCCAATCTCAGTCTGCCATGGCGCTTCACCAATATTGCCGCCATAAACCTTTCCGTCTTTACCGAGCACGGATATTCCTAATTCAAAATCACTGACCGCATTATCTTCTCCGTCCAGGACAAACCCACTGACATTTGCCGGCGGCATGACTAAAATTTCCGCATTGTTCGCATCGTAATTTTCACCCCAGATAAATAAACACCCCAAATCCCCCTCTCTACTGAACGCCTGCCCGAAAACTTTCCCCTTTCCCGCATACTTTTGTCTGCTGAGAGTAAACCCCCCGTCTTCTGCCGTCGCAACCCTTACCCCCCCTAAGATAACCTCACCTCGAACAGCCTTACCATTCTCGTCAACCAGCCGGCACTGAATATATTCTCCCTTATCTCCGACCTTCCTCGCAGCCGTACTCCCAGCTTCATCAACGCCGGCCCTTTCTTCCTCTTCAAGTCGCCTCTCGATTTGCTTAATCGCCCTCGCAAAAGGATTCTCCGCATCCCCCTCCCCATATTCTACGCTCAATTCCTCCAGCGCATCAATCGCACTCGCATCGCCGATTTTACCAAGATACACCGCCGCCGCTAATTTCTTCGCCATTTCATATTCATAAAGCGCCTCCACCAGCCCCTCAACGTCATCATCCAGATACATATCCTCGATTCGCTTCAGTTCAGCCTTAAGCTCCGACGCCGTCCGCCTTCTCTCAACTCGCGGTATCTGCCGAACCTCTTTACCTTCCTCAACTGCTCTCTCTGCTTTTGGCGCCTCTGTCGGCCTGACGATTTGCACCTCTTCTTTCTGGCTCAGACCCGCATACAAAATAAAACCTGTCAAAACTGCTATAATCAAAACAGCCGTTGCGAATAATGTCACCCTGCTTGTCATAATTACTTCGCAGACCTTCAGCAACCCCGTCCCTCGGGTTTCCGTCGATTCGCCCAGTGCAGAAAGTGCATCGTTAACAATCCGCTCATCCATCTCAGCCGTGGTACTGCGACGCAATCCCCTGACGGTCTCTTCTATATCACCTGTCAACTTCGTTCTTGCATCGAGCGCCTTTCGCAGCGTATCCAGCCCATAGCCATATCTGCCCTCGGCCGTACTGGCAGAAACATTCTGCATCCGCCCTATCTCGCCGAACTTCATTCCCCCCAGAAGATGAAGAATTACCGCTTTGCGCTGCTGTTCCCCAACCTCAGCCAGTGCCTCCGCCACTATCTCCGATTCCTCACTGTCCATCACCCCCTCTTCCTCACCCTTCGGCCCCGAAAGCATTGGCCCCGTACTGTCAAGCCCCACAACCTTATACATCTTCTCGCGAAACTTGCCCCGAACCTGTTCCAATACGCGGCTTATTAAATAATTCTTTAAACTACCGTAAAGATGGAACTGCCCCGCACCTTCGGCAAAAGACACAAAAACATCATGAACAATCTCCTCCGCCGTCTGGGCGTCGTTCAAAAGGCACGTCCCTATCAACAGAAGCTGGTCCTTGTATTTCCCATAAATCTGGCGCAGGCTCTCACCGTCCCCGCGCTTCAGTTTCCAGACAACAAGCCTCTCGTCAAGCATATTACCTCAGCCAAAACTCTTAAAACCATTATACTTAAATTATATAACGGCCGCTCAAACGCTTTTAGTGTAAATAAAATAACCTTTTTTTGCCACTTACAAACTTTATGCCCCAAAAAACCCGTTTTTCGCTGGATTCTACACTTTTCCAAACCCAAAAAAACTATTTAAAAATGGTTGACATTTCTTTATCGCAGTTTTATAGTGTAATATGAACATGGGAATTGGATAAGGGACGGTTCAAAATGTACTGTTCATGCTTATTTATTGGCGAGGTCTGTTCGAAAAGAATCGCTCCCTATCCGGAAAGAAACCTTCGAAAACAATTTGCCTTAGGCCCGTAGAAAAAATTCAAATTCACCTCTTTTAGAGTAGTTTCAACCACACAAACTTTATTAACTTTTTTAAGGGGAGTCTATTATGAGAAGGGTAATATACATTTCAATTTTATTGTCGTTGTTCGTTCTCTCCGGCTGCTATAGCTGCAAAAGCTGGAACGACTTCTGGGGAACCGGACCCGTAGAACCAGGTTGTGAGCATAAGTTCTTTATGGATAAGAATTGCAGGCCTATGGCCAAAGCAGTTCCAAAGCCTCAACCTGTAAAACCAAAGCCCGCTCCTGCTGCAAGACCAATGCCGGCGCCCAAAAGTCCGTGTGGTCCATATAATGTATCAAGAAGTTACCCCTGCAAAGACTGTGGAATCATCCGACTGGATAAAACAATGCCAGCGGAAGTGCAGTTAAATGCTCCATTCCAATACACTATAAAGGTTCAAAATGTAACCGACATGATGGTTGCTGATATTGAGCTTAAGGAAAATCTTCCAGAAAACTTCAAGTTCACAAAAGCAAATCCAAGCCCTGAAAAAGAGGCAAATATGCTTATCTGGAAAATGAGTTCACTTGGACCAATGGAAAGCAGAGTCATTACTGTTTACGGCTCCGCCGCCACCACCGATTGCCTTAAACACTGTGCCACAGTGACTTATGTTGTACCCGCATGTGCCAATGTAAGCGTTGTTGAGCCCGAGTTGAAGTTAGTCAAGACCGCTCCGGAAGAGGTCCTCTTGTGCGACCCTATACCGGTTAAACTGGTTGTTACTAATTCAGGAACCGGCGACGCTAAAAACGTTAAAATCACCGATACGCTTCCTGACGGCCTTAAGACTTCCGATGGTCGGACAAGACTCGTTTTTGACGCTGGTACTTTGGCCACTGGCCAGTCAAAACAATTTTCTGCTTCACTAATGGCCGAAAAAACCGGTAAATATGTTAACACTGCCACGGCAACATCAGAGGGCGGCCTCAAAACTCAGTCGCAGACTACAACAATCGTTCGCCAGCCCGTATTGCAAATCAGTAAGAGTGGACCTGAAAAACGCTACCTTGGACGTTCAATTACTTATGAAATCACTGTTTCGAACAAAGGTGACGCTTCTGCAACAGAACTTGTTGTTGAAGACAGCGTACCTATGGGTGCGAGGTTTATCTCAGCTACCGCCGGCGGCAGTCTGATGCAGAGTAAAGTTGTATGGAATCTGGGTACTCTTTCGGCCGGAAGCTCGCGAACAGTCAGTTTGACATTGAGGCCTGAAAGGGCCGGTACTGTAACCAATACGGCCATGGCCAAAGCTACTTGCGCTGAGGATGTGCGCGATTCGGCAAGTACTGAGGTGGCAGGTATTCCGGCAGTATTGCTTGAAGTTATAGACATCGATGATCCTATCGAAGTGGGCAGTCAAACAACTTATGTAATAGTCGCGACTAATCAAGGCTCTTCTCCCGGCACTAACATCAGTATAGTTTGCTCCCTGGAGGATAACCAGCAATATGTATCGTCAAGCGGCGCAACTGCCGGAACTC
>CAZTKW010000211.1:0-2632 GCA_964614315.1 uncultured Pirellulales bacterium | reverse complement strand
TAAGGATGATACTGTTACGTTCGCCCCTTTACGCAGTCTTGCTCCACAGGCTAAAGCAACTTGGCGTGTTGTTGTAAAAGCTGTGAAGGTTGGAGACGTCCGTTTCAAGGTTATTATGAATACGGATCAGATTGACCGTCCCGTTCAGGAAACAGAGGCTACGCATCTATACGAGTAGGAAAGTATACATTAGGGCGCCACGACGTTATCATCGCCGTGGTGCCTTAAACTTATTACTCCGCTCTCTTGGTACAGAGCAAAGTTCTTTGCACAATAGCTGTAGTTTAACAGGTACAATAGTAAGCAACTATACTTGAAAGGACATAAAAAATGACCAAACCAATGGAAAAATTTATCTTTATTTCTCTGGCCCTGTTATTGTATACTTTGCTTGGTCTCAACGGCTGCAAGGATACTGAAAAAGAAAATGCGATAAAAGAAGCTGCTGAGGCAAAAGCTGAATTGGCAAGTGTCCGGAGTATTTTGGAAAAAACCAAAATGCAAAAAGAAGAACTGGAGGCAAAGGTCAGCGAGGTAACTGAGTCCCTTAATGCAGCAAAGGCTAAAATGGAGACGCTTATACAAAGCGGTACTCAGGCTGTGAACTTCAAAGAAAAACTTGATGAACTCACTAAGCAAAAAGACAACGCGATTGCAAAAGCTGCTGATTCACAAACTATGGTTCAAACTTTGAAGACTCAGTTGCAGCAGCAGTTGCAAAAGATTACTGGACTCGAAGGCCAGAATACAAAGCTCCAGCAGTTGATTGATGAACTCAAAAATAAGCTGGGTGCCGAGGTGCAAATACCTTCGATTCCAAATCTATAACCTGCGGTTCAGGCAACGTCAGAGATTGTGGCATGGACGTGATTTCTTACTCCATCACGCCGTCCTGATGTATTATAATGTTAATATAACAGTTTGAAGTCTGTTTATAATTTTTCTAAGGAGTTCTCACTATGGAAGAATCTACTCTAAGTATGGAAACAATTCTCACAACAATCTATCAATACCTTGCCGAATACGGCTTGAAGATTTTAGGGGCCATAATAATCTTTGTCGTTGGAAAATGGCTCGCTAAAATCATCTCGCAAATCACTGAAAAAGCCCTCATCAAGGCAAAAATCGAAAAAACTCTCGCAAAGTTTGTCAAAAATCTCACAAACATTGCTCTGTTAATCTTCGTCGTCATCGCCGCCCTCGCAAGTCTCGGCGTTGAGACAACTCAGTTTGCTGTGGTTATTGGGGCCGCCGGTTTGGCTATCGGCCTCGCGCTGCAGGGCTCGCTCGCAAATTTTGCCTCCGGTTTTCTGATGATTATCTTTCGTCCCTTTAAAGTAGGTGATTTTATCGAAGCCTCCGGAATAAAGGGCACCGTTAAGGAAATTCAGATTTTCAACACCATCTTAAGCACCCCCGACAATCTCCGCGCAATTATCCCAAATGCGCACGTAACCGGCGGAAACATTATAAACTACACCGTCAACGGAAAAAGACGAGTCGATTTGGTAATCGGAATCTCCTACGGGGACGACCTCAGAAAAGCAAAAAAAATCATCCAGGATACCCTTGCCGCTGACCAAAGAGTTCTCCAGGACCCCGCACCGACTGTGGCCGTCTCCGAACTGGCCGACAGCAGCGTCAATTTCGTCGTACGCCCATGGGTAGAACCAACCGATTACTGGAACGTCTATTTCGAAACCATCGAAAACGTAAAACTCGCGCTCGACAAAAACGGAATCACCATTCCATTCCCGCAGAGAGATGTCCATATGATAACAAAAAGCTCCTAAGTGAATAATAAAGTTAAAAGGATAAATATAATGAATTCAATTGTTAAATCCCGAATGATTGTTCTCTGTCTTTCCCTCTTATTCCTCGCCTCCTGCTCACAGGTCGCAATCACCGGCAGAAAACAGCTTAACCTCGTCCCCGACTCGCTGATGAACTCAATGAGCTATCAGTCTTACACCGAATTCCTCACAGAAAACCAAATCAGCTCCAACACTCAGCAGGTCGAACTGGTCAAAAGTGTCGGCCTAAGAATACAAAAAGCCGTCGAAATCTATTGTGCCGAGAATGACCGCGCCGACCAGCTCGATGGATACAAATGGGAATTCAACCTTATCCAGGATGATGCCGTTAATGCATGGGCAATGCCAGGCGGAAAAGTCGTCGTTTATACCGGCCTTATGACGATTGCACAAAATGAAGCCGGCCTCGCCGTCGTTGTCGCACATGAAATCGCACACGTAATCGCAAGGCACGGCAGCGAGAGAATGACTCAGGGCCTCATTGTCCAGTTCGGCGGAATGGGACTCTCTGCCGCATTGCAAAATTATCCCACCGAAACACAGCAATTGTTTATGAAGTCATATAGTGCCGGAGCTCAATATGGCGTCCTCCTGCCCTACAGCAGGGCTCACGAGAGCGAGGCCGACCACATGGGGCTTATCTTCATGGCTATGGCCGGATACGACCCCCACGAGGCCGTCGGTTTTTGGCAAAGGATGGCCGCTGCAAAGCAGGACTCTCCCGCCCCGCCCGAATTCTTAAGCACACACCCTGCCGACTCCACGAGAATAAGAAAAATTAAGGAGCTGATCCCGACAGCTATGCAGTACTACAATAA
>CAZTKW010000210.1:5063-6359 GCA_964614315.1 uncultured Pirellulales bacterium | reverse complement strand
TCTCAACGTTGTCCCAGTCATCGAACGATATATACTCTATTCGATGTGACCTCTCTTTACCGCGCAGCGTGCAGAACAAATGCCACCTGTCCTTATATCGCACAATCGAAGGGTCCTTCACCGAGTAAGTAAAATCCCCCTCCCGCTGCAACGGCTCTACTAACGGCCGGCTGACATTCCACTCAAACTCACCGGCAAGCAAATTATCAATAGCCTGCTGTCTACCGCCCGCTCCTGTCACTCTGTCAGGCCCGCAGCTAAAAGAGCCGAATAAAACCATAATACCCAAAATTATCGCTGCAAAATTCCTTCCGCCTGTCATTGTACTTGCCTCCGGTTAAACATTACCTTTTAAACCTATCTCCTCCGCCACCTCCCGCATCCCTATAATCCCTTCTTCTATCAGCTCGCTCACCTCGACGCCAAGCATCGCCGCTCCCTTCTCAATCACGTCTCTGCTAACGCCCGCCGCGAAAGCCTTGTCCTTCCACTTCTTCTTAACCGACTTTACTTTCATATCCATCACGCTCTTTGACGGCCGAACCAGAGCAGTAGCCGCTATCAGACCCGTCAACTCATCAATCGCATACAGCACCTTTTCCATCTCGCTTACCGGCTCGACATCGCTGCATAACCCCCACCCGTGCGACATCACCGCCCGAATATAATCTTCCGGCCATCCTGCTCCTCTCAATATCTCGCCCGACTTGCTGCAGTGCTCATCGGGAAATTGCTCGTAATCCAAATCATGCACCAAACCTATCACCCCCCATTTCTCCTCGTCCTCGCCGCGCTTCCGCGCACAGTACCGCATCACTCCCTCGACCGCCAGAGCATGTTTTATCAAACCCTCGCTCTTATTATATTCGGTCAATAACGAAAACGCCTCCTCGCGACTCGGCTTGCCCTCGGCCATAGCTAACTCCTTGTTTTTCCTTTTTGCTAAAAATAAAAAATTCTCATTTCAAGTTTTCTATCCTGACAGTGTACCTGTTATGCTGTTTATCGAACGGAATCCGAACTTCAATCCGTCCTTCACTCGGCGTCGTATGCCCGTCTTTGCGATATGGATTATGCCCCAGCGACGGCCAACGGATACTCGCCGTCTCAGGTAAATACAATTGAGGGGCCGCGGGTGGCGGGCGGGGCCCGGGCCTTCTCGGCGGGCTACGACCTGGGCGGCGGAAACGAGGGACAGGAGCTCCCGTGGTTCACGGCGGAGGGAGAGGGACACTGGCCGCGGCACGTGACCCAGGGCTGGATGAGCATCTGGGAGCTCTCCAAGCCCGTGATCGC
>CAZTKW010000210.1:0-5053 GCA_964614315.1 uncultured Pirellulales bacterium | reverse complement strand
TCCTCCCCAAGCGTGGCCTTTTCTCCCCCTCCGGTTTCCAGCCGCTCACCCAGAATCGGCAGCAAAGTCAAATGTGCCGCCGCAACAAGATTAGACTTTGTCGTCGACTCAACTACATATTCCAGTGTACTTTCATTTTTCACTACTATGCGAATCCGGCACTCCTCAGGCCCGTATCTCATATCCAGACCTATCTGCTCCCCTAAAACCAACTTAACATCAGATGGTACATGGTAAAGTTCACCTTTAGGTGAAAAATCCGGATTCTCATCCCCCTTTTTATGACGCAGCAGCCCCATATCACCTACCGTAAAATTACTCCATCCCGGCTGAAGTTTCGTATTGCCCCCGCCCAAAAAAGGCCCCGTCCTTTCATGGTAAATACTCACAAAATTCTGCCTGTCCTGCATCCAGCGATTTTGAGTTATAGAACTTGCATACGCCGATAAACACACAAACCACGGCCCATCACTAATAGTTGCCGCCATTTTATCCCCACCCTCTTTCAAAACAAATCTTCCCACCGAACCGCTCGATTCCGGTTTTGCAACCGCCCCTTCTTCACCATACAGCAGCAGCGAAGCTGCCAAATCTGCCGGCAACCTGTCCCAACCGTACCGGTCCCACTGTTCACTAAGATACGCTCGGCCAATCGGGGTAAATGTGAATCCCACATTGCCGACGTCTATTCCTTTCTTGTAAGGATTTCGTTCATCTACCGTCTCGACCCGCCCCCCGTTCGGATAACGAAAGTGATAATGAAACTTCGCCGCCCTCTCCAATGCCCCGAAAACGCGCTTGTCGCCGCTCATCGCATAGTATGTCCCAAGCGCATCTACATAAACAAAATTATACCCCACCACCGGCCCGAAATTCTCCGACCAGTACCCTCCCTCGGCCTGCCTCTCAACAACCTTTACCAAATACTCACCCGCCCGTTCGCACCACTGCGGCCGATTAAATGCCTTACCCGCAAGATAAAGCGCCATCGAATGGTGCGCCGGTATATTATGAACATCACGAGCTAATTGCTCTTCGTTGATGCCCGTAAAGCCTAACTTCAAAGCCTTCGCCCACCTCTCATTGCTTTCTGCGGGCATGTCCTCCCTAATCAGCCAATAGGCGCGCATCCACCGTGAGTAAATCCACGGCTGATGTATCTTGCCCCACGTACTGCCGTCTTTCTTCCTGAATTCCCACTTCCCCTTTTCATCCGCATCCTCAATTAGCGCATCCCCAGCCTTAATTATCACTTCCAAAAGTCCCTTGTCCTTGTAGTAGCGGTTCCCCTCGCCTTTGTAAGCGTAAGCAACCGCTAAGGGGTACATCCTGTTCTGGTCCGTGCTAATCCAGATTCCACTTCCGAAATGGCCGGTTTGCGCATCATAAGCTTCCAGAAGTTTTGGAACCTGTTTGACCAGCGCCTCAAGAGCTTGCTTTTTGTAAGTCAGTTCCTCCCCTGATGAAACACTTCCGAACCACAAAGCTGATAACGCTGTAACTATGAGAATCTTTTTCATCTTATAGCCTCCTGTTCCTTCTTTGCCGGCACAAAAACCTGTTTTTTCATCTTCCAATCGCGGCCTTGCCCCCTAATCATAAACCCCCAAACCAAATCTGTCAATATCGTCTAAAACGCCGCCTTCAAATACAACTGACCTGGATATTTTTCTAAAGCCGTGGTATTATGTTGCCAGTGAGTACTTAAAATCAACTGTTAAAATTGATTGGAGAATAAAATGAATCGCAGAACATTCATAAAGGCAGTCCCGGCTTTCACCGTACTGGCAGTTGCAAGGTCTAACTCCGCTCAGGAAACGGCCGGCTCAGTACAGGACCTCCAGCCAATAACACTTCCAAAACCCCAGACAGACGGTGGCAAATCCGTGCTGGAGGCCCTGCAGAACAGAAGGACAACACGCAACATCAGTCCGCAAAAACTCTCACCGCAGATGCTATCTAATCTTCTCTGGGCGGCATTCGGCGTCAACCGCGAAAAAGCTTCATTTCGAAAGCCCGGAAGAACTGCCGCATCTGCAAGTAACTCTCAGGAAATCGACCTCTATATTGCAATGCCCGAAGGAGTCTATCTCTATGAGGCCATTCCTCACCGTCTAACTCCCGTCGTCTCCGGAGACCTCCGAACCAGAGCCGGCAGGCGTTCCGCAGCAACTGCCCCGGTGAATATCTTCTATGTCGTCGACCGCACCAGGTACGATATGGGACCCGGCCAGCCGGACAGAAATATCGGAGACCCGGAAGTGCAAAAGTCATATTACTATGTCGCCACAGGTCTAATTGCCGCAAATGTCTATCTGTTTGCAGCCTCACAGGGCCTGGCTGCATGGTTTCACAATTGCAATAAGAAAAACACTGAAAAAGAGTTGATACTGAAACCGCAGCAGAGTGTGCTATTCGCACAAACTGTTGGTTACCCGGCATAGATTTTAAGAAGGCAAAGTAATACAGGGCCTCGGTTGTTCACATTGTAAAGTTAATCTCTGCGAACATTGTAAACAAATAGCTTATCCGAATGGCGCACATAAAGCCGACCGCCGAAAACTACAGGATGGGCCCAGTAAAGACCGCTGCCACCGCGTGGAATACGAAACGAGCCTGACTCCTCCCACTTCTCGGCCGTTGCCTTTATCAGTAACATCTTCCCTTTTTCATCAAGGCAGTAAAACATCCCGTCGGCATAAGTCAGAGAACCTTTACCCGGAGCCTGCCACATCTTGCGCCCCGTATCGAAATCCAGGCAGAACCACCCGCGCGCCTCGTGGCCGGCGCCATAAAGATGACCCTTCACCAGCAACACGCCCCCGTGGTGGTTGTCCAATAGCTCACTCGTCCACACCGGTTTGACAATAAACTCACCGCCCGCCTGCCGTTGAGCTCTCAGCAGAACACTGCCTTTACCATAACCGCTTGAGGCATAGACCAGACCTTTATCGAATATCACGTCCGCTACGTTGTTTCCACGTTTGTTGCCGAACACATAATCCCATAGCAGACGCCCGTTATTTGGGTCAAAGCTAAGCACGCGGTTTGCACTCAGCGTAATGACCTGCTCGAAACCGTCAATCTCTGCAATCACTGCCGAGCAGTTCCCGACCGCATCCTTTATATCGGTATTAGCCCACAATGTGCGTCCCGTAGCCGGCTCCAGTGCTGCTATGTACCCCCGTTTGCCGCCCGGACAGCAAAAAAGAGTATCCCCATCAATCAACACGGATTCGCTATACCCATATTCCGGCCGCTCCGCCTCGAAAGTCTTCAATAATTCTACCTGCCATTTTTCCTGACCCGTCTTCAAATTGAACCCGGCCAGCCGTCCAAGCTCCGAAAGGTGGTAAACAGTATTGCCATACACAGTTGGCGTTCCTCGTGCCCCCCCATACGGCACGGCCCAGGGTTGTCGCTCGCTGGCTTCCCACGACTGTCCGTTGAGACGTTGCCACACTTGCTTTCCCTCAAGGTCCAGACTCGTCACGTATGTCTGTTTGTCTATCATGCCGGCTGTAAAAATACGCTTCCCCACTATCGCCACCGAACTGTATCCGTGTCCTATCCCGGAGACTGTCCACAATAATTTCGGCCCATCTTCCCCCCAGCTCTGCACAAGCCCTGTGTCACTCGACAAATTATCGCGATTTGGCCCATGAAAACATGGCCAGGTTCTATTATCACCGGCTAAGGCAGCCGTAGATACACTAAGAATCAGCAGAAGAAAATATCTTAAACTGTACATAAATCCTCCTTCGAAAATTTACTTGTCATCGGGTTTCCTTTTTTATCACGATATTCTCTTTAAAGTTTCAACTAACTTTATCCTGGTCGGTGACGCTATCTATGCCGCGATAATATCAAAATTATCTTTCAAACGCAAACCCCGAAATTAACAACTTGCGGCTGCAATTAGTGAGGAAAATCCCTGCAACCAAAACCCCAAATAGCTCATAAAACCACAAAAAACGATGAACGTTGTGAACATACTATTGAAACTGGAAACTATTCAAAACCAGCCAGCCAGTTGTTGGTAAATACATCCAGATCCAGCCAATTGATGGTGTTATCAGGAGGAATACTTATATCACAGTCAGGATTATAGCTGGCTTGGCCGTCTTCAGTCAACCAGGCCGCCCCAAACGTAGCAAAATCCTCAAAGTCCACATCGCAGTCCGGCTCAATATCGCCGGCTATCGGTTCACTCGGTATTTCCCCTATGAGCTTCAGGTTCGGCACCGCATTAGCACCGTACAAACCTGGATTATAGGAATCATTCCAGTACAGTGGGTCGCCGTACGTACTGTCGCAATAAGCCAATAGTACCCGCTCGTAGCCCGTGTCTGAAACCATACAGTAGCCGTCCGAACTGTAAGAGCTGTTGTTGTGGCTGAAGTCTATCAACAGGTTGCTCGTGCCGTTGTACTCAAAAGGCAGCTGGAAGTGAAAATTCCGCCATCCCGCTGAACTTACTGACTCATGGTTCTGATAGACTACGATCCACCCGCTCGACTCTAACCATGGGGGCGGACCGGAGTAGTCGCTTTTGCTGGTGTGTTTCATTCTGATTGTCCAGTAGCTGAGACTCTGTCCAGGCACCTGGTAAATATCGAGCGACAGGTCGGTTATGGTTTGGGCGTCCCCTACTTCACTGGAAAGATAGATTACCTGCGTTCGGCTGTCTTCGTAGTACGTTTGCATCGGCCAAGATGCGTACAGATTCGTCTGCGGCTCGTAAGTGGTATATATCTGATTGTCAATGTCCAATGTGACCGTGGCCGGCGCTGAGTCACCGCCTGTCGGGGATATGCCCCCGTCATTGGCCTTGAAACAAAAGGTGTCCTCACCGGCAAAATACGTGCAGGGCCAGTACTCCACGACATCCCCGTTGCCAAAGAGAGTATAGGGTACACTTATTATCGCACCGACCGAAGGGTCCGTCAATCGACCGTGCTCGGGCAGCGTAGATATCTTGTAGCTTAACTGTCCCGGTGGATTCGGTAAACCGTCGTCGGTGGCAGCCAGGGTAATCGTTTCGGTTGTACCT
>CAZTKW010000209.1:4800-6365 GCA_964614315.1 uncultured Pirellulales bacterium | reverse complement strand
GCAGTTTCATTTCGCCCAACATTCTCAGCATAACAAAAAAGCGTGACGGCTTTTACAGCCGTCACGCTTGAAAATCTCAGTCATTATAAAAGACAACAACTTTACGGTGCCGGGAACACATACACGTGGCGTTCTCTATAGCCAAAGTCATCGGTTATAACTCCGCTGGAAATCGGCACAGTGCGGCTCTCAAACCATACGTCCGCCTGAGTTGCCGTCGCTCCGGGGATTGTTATCTGGACACCAGTAGCTGCATCGCCAATATTGACCGCGATAAGATACAAATTACCATTGTATTCCTTCATTATTGTATGGACATTGAAGTGTGAATCGGTCACCGCTATTGGCGAGGTGTCACTTACCAGCGCCGGACTAAGGGCCTCTAACTCAACGGCAACATCCTGTACCACATTCCAGAGGTTCGGATGGCTTTGACAGTACTCATAAGAGAACCATATTACCCCGTCTGCGGTATGCGCAAGGGCGGCATACGTAGAACAGTAAACATAATCAGAAGTCGGCTCGGGGTCAGTGCCTTCTGCAAACGCACGCAGAATCATCCATACGGGTTTGCCCAGACCGGCAGAGTCACGAAGGACATCCATCTGATCGGTCAAGTTCCACATATTCCATTCGTAAACGTCCGCCATATATATATCAACGGTGTCGGCATACTGGTACATATTGCTGGAAGCCCACGGCATCACGAGCACACTACTGGGATGATTGACATCCACTTCGGCAATCTTTTCCGACATAAAACGAATTTCCGGCGGTGGTACGTTCCACTTATTGTGGTCCGGCTCGTCACAATTGTACCAGCACAGAACAGCAGGATGATTCTTCAAATGGTTAACGGCAATTCCGACATTCTCAGGGACATGGCCTCTGGCAACTCCCGTAAGAGCCGGCAGCGCCATCAGTCCGTAAGTTTCACAGTCATCGAGAATCGAGAGCATATGATGACTGCTGTCAACACTCGTTAAGGTGTTCATCGACGTAGGCCCGAGTACAGACGGCTCACCGCCGTATATTCCGATTGGGAAATATGCACTGCCGTCAACCAGTGTTTTAGTTTGGCTGGTCGTAACGATGCGCGGTGGTCCCTGTGCCTGTCCCGGGTCGTATCCCGGAACACCGGCCTTAGTACACGATACTGCATCAACATAAAGCGTCCCGATACCTTCAGCAAAGAAATACAGCAATGAGCTGGTTGTTGAGTTGGCGGTGAATGAATACGTGTACTCCGTCCAGGTTGTCGGAACCGAGAAGGTGCTCGAGTAGTATTGGCCGCTCAGAGCACCACCGACGAAGTTATGACGCATTTCTACACCAGGCTCGGAACCTCTCGCCCAATACTTAAGCTGCCAATCACCGGCTTCGAGCGGAAGTTCATCTACACCATAGAAACCGCCTCGGCCTTCCGTCAAACAGATAATGCTCATAGAGTACTGGCCTGACTTGGCGTTGTTTTCTCCGGTGGCCCCGGAAAAGAGATAATCGCCGCCGTCAAACTGACCCCATGAACCCCAGTAATGCATTCCCAACTCGAAATCACCATTCGG
>CAZTKW010000209.1:0-4790 GCA_964614315.1 uncultured Pirellulales bacterium | reverse complement strand
TATTATAGGCTCTCCAGGCCAGAGATTCTTAAGCCATCCGTCGTCATTACCGCCTCTGGTTACACGCAGGTTGTCTATATAAATCGTGGCCTGTTCGTTTCCGCTAAACGTCTCGTCTGTATATAACAGCATCCTGTTGAAACGTGTTGTATCCAGGTTGGACGCCAGTCCGGCAATGTTATACTCGACCACAGTGCGGCCGGGTCTGAAGAGGTAGTAATAGGATGTATAGGAGTTCCAGTTGACATCCCAGAACCTCGCTGTAAGTGTCATTTGTGTACCTTCGAGATAAACATCGAACTCAAGCTTGTCATAGCCGCTGATATCAATTTCGTTTCTGACATACTCGGCGCGCGGTGAAACCTGGCCAAAACTTATCTGCAGACACTTGTCACCCTCGGTAACATTATTACCGGACAAAGACATAGTTCCACTATCTGATGTCCAGTCACTCGTTATCTCACTCTGCGTCTCGATGGAAGTCAGAAGCAATGTTTCCTCGGTAGTAGTCGTGAAGCTCCAGACATCGCCGGTGGTTGTGCCGGCGGCACTTAGCTCGTCGATGCGCCAGTAATAGGTTGTACTGTCGTTCAGGGTGCCCGGGTCAAATACTGTGGATATCTGGTTGCCCTGGAACGTACCGGGACTGCTGGTACCAAAGTACACATCGTGCGATGTGGCGTCTGTACCCAGCATCCACTTCAGGTGAATACCGGTGCTTACCGTGGAAAGACCATCGGCCGGGCGAGGATCGCTTGCTTCCGCTCCCGGAGGCTGCGGTGCAGATTCGGTCGTAAAGCTCCATACATCACCCGCCCAGCTCGTGGGACTGTTAACTTCAGTAATGGACCAGTAGTAAGTCGTATCGTATTCCAGCAGCCCGGGACTGAACATAGCACTTGTTTCGTTGCCCTGGAAATCTCCCGGCCTGGTTGTGCCGAAATACACATCGTGGGAAGTGGCATAGCCTCCCGGTGTCCACATAAGAATTGAACTTACTTCCACATCAGCGGCACCATTCGGAGGATTAGGATTGGAAGCCATAGCGTAATTGACGCCGGCAAGATTCGCTATTTCTTCAGGTGACAAAGCACGGTCATAGATTCGGACATCGTCCATCATACCTTCCCAATGGCGATAACCTGAGGGTAAGGATGGGGCGCTTCCACCGATAACGACATCGTCGTTATTTATGCCAATGGGCCCTGAAGCAGCCTGCTGGGCGTCTTCTACACCATCTATATACACATAAGCCATAGAACCGTCATAGACACCGGCTACATGGTGCCATACGCTGTTACCAATGGTAGCCGGGCCTGATATCCCGTTCCAGGGCATACCGGAAGCATCTACATGGAAGCTTATTCTCTCGTTATACCCAGCTGTCTGCAATGCCCATGCGGTCTCCTGCCCCTTGCTAATAACAGTTGCATAGTTTGTCGCATAGTCGAGAGTTACCCAGGCCGACAGTGTAATCTGGCCGGTGATGTCGAAGAAGTTCGGGTCACTGGTTACCAGGCCATAATCGCGGTTACCGTCGAAATAAAGAGCATTACCTATCTTACCCGTTACCCATGCAGGATTACTATTCGGGTCGTTGTCAAGCAAAGCCGTATTTCCATAACCGCTCGAATCGGCGGCAGTAGTACCAGAGGTTTCATCGAATTTCCACCAGCCAAGGATACCGGACCCAGGAGATGTAGTCGCTTCTGTGGTGAAACTCCAAACGTTACCGACTGTCGTTCCGCTATCGCTGACTTCATCAATTCTCCAATAGTAAGTCGTATTATTTGCTAAGGCGCCTGGGTCGAAAATTACACCAACCTGGTTAACCTGGAAATCACCCGGACTGCTTGTGCCGAAGTACACGTCACTTGAGGTAGAACCGGTGCCAGCCTGCCACTGCAATTTAGTCATTATGCTCATGCCGGTTGCACCATTCGATGGAGTTGGGTTGCTCGCCTGTCCTCCAACAGGAGCAGTTGTCGTCGTAAAGCTCCATACAGCGCCGGTGGTTGTGCCGCCAGCATTTATCTCGTCAATACGCCAGTAATATACCGTATCGTAAGACATTGTACCGGTATCATAGGTCGTTGTCGTCTGATTGCCCTGATATGAGCCGGGACTGCTTGTACCGAAATACACATCGCTTGAGGTAGAACCACTGCCAGCGGCCCAACTCAAATCAGCATTTACGCTTACGTCGGTAGCGCTGTTAGCCGGGCTGGGATTACTTGCCTGCCCCGGAGGTGAAGGCGCACCAGCTTCGGTTGTAAAGCTCCAGACCGTTCCTGCGGTAGTGCCCTGTGCATTAATTTCGTCGATACGCCAGTAATAAGTCGTATCATTATTCATTGTGCCGGGTTCAAATGTAGTAGCTGTCTGGTTGCCCTGGAAACTGCCCGGGCTGCTGGTGCCGAAGTACACATCGTGACTTGTAGCACCTGAACCCGCGCTCCAGCTAATATCTGCATCAACGCTTACATCTGTAGCAACATTACTTGGGCTTGGACTGCTTGCCTGTCCCGGCGGTTGCGGAGCGGCAGATTCATACAACTGATTTTGTGGGATTATCTCTTTGGCCTGACTGGCACTTGACCAGCGCAATTCCGCCACAGCACCGCCGCCATTCTCGTAGTAATCCATCTGGATGTCGTATTTGACGCCGGCCGTCAATGCAATTGTTCCGCTGTGTTCTGAAGGACCCTGGTCTATCCATGATTCTACTACAAGTTGACTGTCCACCCACAGCCGCACTCCATCGTCCGAAGTGGTGTAGAAGGTGTAGGTCTCAGAGTACAACGGCTCAACTTCTCCGGTCCACCGTACTGAGAAAGTATCGGCGCCGATTGATGGGTCGGGTGAGCCAGTACCCCAGTTGAAATTAACGGTCGCGTCCACACGGGTCAGCACAAAGCTCGTAAAGTCTATGTTGTCATAATAGTCACCCGTCAGACCTGTTCCAGTCCCGCCACCGGTGATAGTTGTAAAGCTCCAGACATTACCTGTGGTGGTTCCGACAGCATTTATCTCGTCGATACGCCAGTAGTAAGTCGTATCATTAGCCAGTGCGCCAGGGTCAAAAGTAGTGGCTGTCTGGTTACCCTGGAAACTGCCGGGACTACTCGTGCCGAAATACACATCACTTGAAGTCGAGCCTGTTCCTGCTGTCCAACTTAAATAGGCATCTACACTTACACCTGTAGCACTATCAGCCGGGCTGGGATTACTGGCCTGGGCCGGCGCTGAAGCAGCAGTTTCGTACTGGGGCCAGTCGAAGTGTGGAGCGCCAAAAAGAGTTTCCATTATCTCGGCAATCATAATGTGCCCCATCAAATCAGGATGATAGTCATTGGCCAGTGATGCCCAGGCATGCAGACTACCCCTGTACGTCATCCAATGGGTTACATCAACATAAGCGACCCCTTGTGCAGCCGCAAATGTCCGCATCATAGAAGATATCTCATTTTCGAAGTCGATTATATGCCATCCTCCCAGAGTCGGCGAGGTGATGATAATCTGGCTGGTGTGCGTCTTTGCCTCAGCGATGAGATTGGCGGTATTATCTAACCAAGTTTGAATTTCTGATGTTGAAGTCACCCAAAAGAGGTCATTTGCGCCAAACTCAATGATGACCACATCCTCAGCCTGGGCAGTAGCCAGGTCCGCAGCAACCACAGTCATAGCTTGCGCACTGGTCCATCCACCGTATCCAAGCTGAACATAGTCTATACCGCTGTAGCCATAACGTGCCTCGAGTAGTCGCTCCAGGTGTCCGAAATATAGGTAATCTGGAACATCGTTGCCGTCTATCCACCAGTTGCCGCGGTTGGCCTGCGACCCGGCGGTCACAGAGTCTCCGAAGGCATAGATGGTGAAGGGTTGCTGCTGGTTAAGCCGCGTAACCGTCGGGGCCAGCACGCTGGCCTCGCCCACGATATCGGCGGTGTTAATCGTAACGTCGGGCCTGGTGTCTACCGTAATCGGAGGATTGGTGATGAAGTCGGGGCTTTCACTTCCGATACGGTCGATGATATACCAGCCGTCTTCAGTGGGAGTCGAATCCAACCACATCTCGAACTGCCATCCGCCGATATTGGGATTTTCAGGGGTTCCGCCAAACGCCGACCAGGGGATGTCATATTTCTGCCAGGTGGTGCCAATCGAGAACTGGTGGGCGTTGTTGATGTTTAAAGTAGTATTACTTGATGCCTTGGCATACATGGTCAGACCAGCCGAGCCAGGAGGAAAGACGTCCTGGCCACCGAGTTCCCAAATCTCCATTGAGAAACCTCCACTTGCACCTGCGAGGTAATCAACTCTCAGGGCAACACCGTCGGTAACCGACTCTTTTGTCGCGTAGATCCGTGTATTAATGGGATATAAGTCACTCAGACTGCTGAACGTCGGGGCACAGTACAGCCCTGCCTGATTTTCCGAGTTAATATCACCGTATGCCATCGGCTCGAAGAAGGATTGGCCGGTTAATACGGTTGTAAAGCTCCAGACAACACCGGTTGTCGTACCCTGGGCGTTAACTTCATCTATACGCCAGTAATAGGTCGTATCATCGGTCATTGTGCCTGTATCGAAAGTGACAGCCGTCTGGTTGCCCTGGAACGTGCCGGGACTGCTGGTGCCAAAGTAAACATCACGAGAAGTCGCACCGGAACCGGCTGTCCAACTCAAATCTGCTGTTACGCTTACATCGGTTGCGCTGTCACTCGGGCTCGGATTGCTCGCCTGTCCCGGAGGTGTAGGCGCAGCAGATTCGGTTGTAAATTCCCAGT